>NZ_JAKMSW010000002.1:0-220522 GCF_025772845.1 Campylobacter sp. CNRCH_2014_2849
TATCTTCATCTTCGATATGGCTAGCACCTTCTATGCAAGGAAACGGAGAACATTGATACTTATTATCTGTTAAAACACATTCTCTTTCTTCGTTAAATGGACATACTTTCCTACTTTTAACACAATTGTTTGCAGGTGGTATTGAAGAATTACAACTATCATTAAAACCATCATTGTTAGAATCTATCGCTAGATTATCTAAGCTTTTGGAATGGTAATTTCAATAAACAATATGTTGTCACAACATATACTAGAAATCCAAAAGAAAGTAGTATATTGTGAAACTCAAAAAATTAGCAGATAAAATCACTCATTTAACTCCTTAATTTTATCCATATTGATCTCACATTGCTTATAGTGATAAAAAAGCTCACTATAAGCTTTTAATATATCTTTTTCATCTTGCACTATAGGTTTATGCGCTCTATCAAATTCTAAAAGCTCATTTGGTATTTGCACTTTTTGACTTTGTATTTTGGTTAGTACTTGTGTTTTGCTCCCACAGCCTATCAAGCATAGCATTAAAAAGCTTAGTGGTATTAGTTTCATTGCTTTTGGATATATAGTTTTTAACATCATCAACCCTTGTTTTAATTTGATTTTTTTGAGTATTTGCATGAAAGAGTGCTTTTAGCTCTTGCTCGTGTCTTATTTTAAGCTCCTGAGTAATCCTCGTGAGTTCATTATTTACACCCAAAGCTAAATTTAAATCACTTTGACTTTTTTCTAATTTTGCATTTGTGCTATCTAGCTTAAGATATAAAAATACATTAAGCATAAGCATTAGAGCTAAAGCAATATAAAGCTTTGTATTTTTAAATAAAAATGACATATTATTTGTAGTTTAAAGTAGGTTTTTGTATAATACTTTCAAGGGTTAGCCGTAGGTCTGACCCCCTATGGCTTAATCTAACCCTAGAAAGTAGGTGATTAAATTTGAGCTATATAATCCACATAATCTTTATAATTATACTACTAAGTATGATTATAGTCAAGGCTTATTAACCTTGTCCCCTTTTTTAAGGGGATTATGTGGTAACCTACTCTAAGCTTACTCCTTTCTAAAATTCGTTTGTGATTTCTAATTTTATATTTGATAAATCTTGCTGATACAACAAGTCATATAATTTTTTACAAGCTTGTCTGCTTTGACCTATACTTTCATCACTCTTGGTTAAACCTAGTAAAAACAACCTTTTGTATTCTAATAATTATATATTTATCATCTTTTACTATCAAATATTATTTTATAAACAAACTTTCATTTCCAAAATATAAGTTTTGCAGCGTTTATAAACTAGACTTTATTTGTTTATAAAGCAATTGTTGTTAATATTTTAAAAAATTTAGAGAAAAATCATGAAAGAACTTAAAAAATACATTGCAAATTCCAAACTAACACGCCTTGAAGTTTTATATGAAAAATTAGTAAAGTCTGAAAATGGCATAACCATAAAAGAACTAGCCCAAGAACTCAATGTAAGCGCTAAAACCATAAAAAGAGACATGCAAGGGGTTTTTGAGCCTATGGGGCTTATTAAAAATGGAAGAAAATGGCGTATCGATACAAGCAAAGACGTTCAAGAGCAAGATGATGAAAAAATAATCCTTGAAGTGCTTGATACCATGGCAAAAAGTGCTGGAAATAGCTTTTATGCTAAGGCTCATCCCCTACTTTCTAAACTTTCTCAAAATATCTCTAACCCCATCCATACTAGCCTAGATGCAGAAAAGCTAGAAGAAAAAGATTTAAGCAATTTTCAAATTCTTGAACAAGCTATTAACACTAAAACACAAATTGTCTTTAAATATGAAAATAAACTTTTCCAAGTAAAACCTTTAAAACTAGCTTTTTTTAGTGGCTTTTGGTATTTGCTTGTTTTTGATATGAAAAAACGTGATATTTTCAAAAAATTTTATTTAAAAAATATCCAAAACATCACCCTAACCCAAGAACATTTTCAAACCGATGAGAGTTTAGAAGTAAAACTTCAAAGAGTAAATTCTATATGGTTTAGTCTTGATAAGCCTTTTACAGTAAGGCTTTTAGTAGAAGAACCGATACGAAAATATTTTGAAAGAAAACCTCTAAATTCGCAAATCATCACTGGTAAAGACAAAGATGGCTCCATAGAAATAGAGCTTGAGATAACTCATGAAATGGAAATTTTACCTTTGGTGTATTATTACATACCTTATGTAAAGGTTTTGGAGCCTGATTTCATAGCAAATAAAGTCAAAGAAGTAATTGGAGAATACCTTGATCAAATAAGTAAATGATTGCTTATTTGTTTGGTTTTAATTCATTGTTTATCTTTTTTAAAACATCTTTTATGGTATTTTTATCCAAGAATTCTCTTAAAATTTTAGAAAATTCTACCATCCAATTGCCATGATTATTTATTAGCCAATACACAAAAGCATATTTTTCTTTAAAGTTAAAAATCTTAAATTCATCATAGTAATAATGATCACCACTTCTGCGGATATTATCATTTCTTATATTTGAGTTTTGAAAGAATTCTTTATATTTTTCATCCTCTTCATTACAATTAATTTTAAAAGTCAATCCAAAATTATCATAATCACCTTTTCCAAAAAAAACACCCACACTAGGCCACACATCATTATCATCTTCATAAATTTTTGGATAAAAATCAAACCAATCGTAATTAACTCTTTTCTCATCAAGCTTATATCCAAACCATTTTTCATCACATATAGTTCGTTCTTTTTCAAATTCTTTTTCAAGCTCATTAAAAAAATCATTTACTAATTCTTCACAAATTTCACCCCATTTCTCTCTTACTATTTCTTTTGCTTTTTTATATTTATCATTATCCACATCTTTAAAATCACTTTTATTTTTAGTATATCTATACAAAGCCATAGTATTTTTTAAATTTTCTTTATTTTCTTTTAGAAAATTTAATACATAATCCCTAGCTACATATTCATCTGTTACATACCATTCTAAAATGTTTTTATACTGATTTAAAGTAAAAATCACATTTTGCATATCATTTTTAAATTTTTTATCAATTTCATTGTTTTTAACTTTATTCTCACACACACCTATACAAGCATTAATCCACTCTTTTATCCATTTATAATCCATTTTTAGATAAAAACTCATTTTTTTATCATAGCTATCATATATAAGATCATTATTTATTTTAAACCCATTTCTTGTGCCTAGGCTATATTTGCTAGGCTCGGTATCTTCATTTTTATGCAAATAAATAGTAAGTATATTTTCATGAAAATCATCTATGTTTTTACCTTTTTCTCTTATGTATTTTATGTAGTCTTTGAGTTGATTTGGCTGATCTTTTGCATAAAGTTTATTTTCTATGATGATATATCTTTTATCTTTTAAACTTATAAGTATATCGATCCTTCTATTATCTTTTACACAAGCTTCTGTTTCTACTCTTTCTATGTCATGAGCTGTAAGATTTTTAAATTTACCAGCCTTTGTATATCTTCCAAGCTTTTTTAAAAACTCATTTGCAAAAAACTCTTGATAATGATCACCATGTGGATCTATCAAATAAGCTATAAATTTAGAATGATAATTTTCTTTATACTCAACTCCCAAAGCTTCAAAAATATTTATATCACTCATGCCTTTTTTGGTATTTTCTTCAAATTTATCATTAACACTTAATAATTCTTCAATAAAATTTTTCATTCACAATGCCTTTAAAATAATTTTCACAATTATACTACAAAAATATAGACTACCATTGTCTGCTTTTTTTAGATATGATTTTTCAAATCATTTAAAAAGGATAAAAATGCTTCAAACCATGAAACACATCCTAACTCACACCGATGAGACTTTACTTGCAAAGAAATTTGGTTATAACAATGTAGAAAAATTTACCAAAACAAAAACTTTGTTTTTAGAATGCGAAAGCATACAAGAATGGCTTTTAAAAGGACACTATGATATGGTAAATTCCTCTTTAGAATTTATACAAAAATTTGATTTTATTTTAGATAAAGAAATTTTGAATTTAATTTTAGAACAAAGTATTTTACTAAAAGATAAACACACAAAATTACAAGAAGCAAAAGCCATCATAAAAACAAATTTTAAACGCAAAAACGAGCCTTTACATACTTTGATGTTTTTATCTCACTTACGCGTGCTTAAATTTCCTATTAGTAATGATATGCTCTATCTTGATAAAACACAAATCATGCAAAAGCTCAAAGAACTAGCTATAAAGCATTATGAAAATTTACAAGGCAAATTAAAACTTTGGGGAGATATCTTACAATATGACATTATTTATGATGATGAGTTGTTAGTTTTAAGCATGCAAAAGAGTGATGAATGATAGCCATTTCTACACTTTTATCATCAAAACATAAAAGAATTTATCAAAATCTTGTGCAAAATTTACTAAATTTAACATCGCTTTTAAAGAAATACCAAGTAATGATATATGGTTAAGAGATTTCATGCCTTTAGTGTATGAAAATACGGCGACAAGCTATATTTATGATCCTGATTATCTTAGAAATTATCCGCATTTAAAAACCACTATAAAACCTCTAAAAAATCACTTAAATTTAATCCTTGATGGAGGTAATTTCATAAGAAAACATGATGTTGCCTTTATGTGTGAGAAAATTTTTAGCCAAAATCCAACACTTAGCAAGGAAAGCATTATCCATACTTTTAAACAAAGCCTAAATTTAAAACACATAGTCTTTTTACCAAGACTAGCTTATGATAGATACACACATAGTGATGATATTAATAATTTTTCATAACTAGACAACTAAAGTCTAGTTATTTTGTTTATAATTGCATTATATTATATCTTAGTTTAAAGGTTTATAATGCAATCAAATACTTCTACTCTTACTCACATTGCGGATTTTGATTATTACTCACATAATGTAAAAGTCATCTCACTACACGCACAAATGCTCTCAAACAGCAAACAAATCAAAAAAGATTTTTACAGCGAATTTGAAGATACACTAGAAAAAGATAGTAAAATCCCTAGTTTTATCTACAAACAATACTCCAAATTTATCTATCCTAGCTTTTTAAAGAAAAATCTAAGTTATCTTAAAAAATACTTAAATTTTACTCAAGCAGAATGTGATGTGTTTGCATTTTTTTACTATGCAAACAAAGGTAGATTTGCTTTACACCAAGGTTATAGCACTGCTTTAGGCAAAAAAATCATAGAAAAAATTTTCAACCACACTTCAAAAGATGTCAATAAAGCCTTAAGTGATGATTCTATGCTTTTTAAACTAGATGCCTTGTGCTATTATGATAGTGATGCCTTTGGTATAGATGTAAATAATTTTGAAAGCATTTTCACTCAAGATATTAGCAAAACTACACTTATGGGTGAGTTTTCTTATTTTTTACCTAAAACTAGACTAAATTTGAATGATTTTGACTATATACAAGAAGAATTAAATACTATCATTACTTTTTTAAAAAAACGCCAAAAGGGGAATATTTTTATATATGGAAAAGCAGGTGTGGGCAAAAACAAGCTTAGCGCACTCATAGCTAAAGAGCTTGGAAAAGAAGCATTGTGCGTTAAAGATTGTGGAAATGATAAAAAATCAAGTAGAATTTCAAATTTTTACGCACTTAAAAAGATACTCAATCCAAAAAAGCAAATAATAGTCTTTGATGAGTGTGAAGATAGCCTTTGCTATGATTCTTTAAAAGAGAAATTAAAAATCAACAAAATCTTAGATGAAGAAAATGGCGTTTGTGTATTTTTATCAAATTCCAAAGACATGGATGAGGCGTATTTGAGGCGTTTTGATGTGATTTTAGAGCTTGAAAGTATGCCTAAAGAAAAGAAAATTCAAAATATAAAAAAGCTATTCAACAAGAAAAATATAAAAATAGATGAAGCCATTATAGAAAATATAGCTTCTCATCCTGAACTTTCTCAAGGGGTTATTTTAAAATGTGCAAATAATGCTAAGATCTTTAAAAGCAAAAGCCAAGAAGTATTTGTAAGATTGATCAATGAAAATTTAAAAGCAAGATCACTTCAGGGCATTTCAATGCCAAAAAAAGACAAAAAATACGATTTAAGCTTGATAGAATGTGATTTAAATTTACAAGAACTAATAAACAATATCGATAAAAATTCAAGTTTGAGAATTTTAAGCTATGGCATAGCAGGCAGTGGAAAAAGCGAGTTTGGCAAAGAACTAGCCAATGTTTTAAATAAAACTTTACATTCTTATAAACTTAGTGATATTTTAGATCCTTTTGTGGGCAATAATGAAAAAAATATCGCAAACATTTTCAAAAAAGCTTCTAATGATAATGCTATCTTACAGCTTGATGAAATCGATGCGTTAATTTATAGTAGAGATGAAGCAAATAAAAGCTGGGAAAAAAGCTTAGTCAATGAAATGCTTATGCAAATGGAAAATTTTGAAGGCATTTTCATAGTTTCAACAAATTACCTACAAAGCCTTGATAAAGCTAGTATAAGAAGATTTGATCTAAAGATAGAATTTCAAGCATTAAAGCAAGAAAAGCTTTTAAAGGCTTTTGAATTTTTTGCCAAAGAATTAAATTTAAGCTTTGATAAAAAGCAAATTACAAAAAGACTCTTAAGACTTCAAAACATTTGTTTGGGTGATTTTGCGCTAATTCTTAGACAAAATAAAATTTTTAAAATCAAAAACGCCGATGAGTTTTTAGAAAAATTAGAAAAAGAATCAAAACTCAAATCAGATGATGAAAAAATCAACATGGGATTTTTATAAAAAGGATAAAACTATGAACATAACACTTCAAGGAACAATACACAAAAGCTTTGTGTTTGGATTTAATGATATAAAAGCAAAAGAACACATTAAAGTATTATATGAAACAAACAATGATGAGTTTAATTTCCAAACACAAATTCAAAACACAGAAAATATACAACTACTAAGCCAAAGTTATCATTTAGAAAATGGATATTTTTTAGATGAAAATACTCAAAGCAAACTTTTGTCTTTTGAAAATTTTTTAAGTCAAAATTATGCGGATTTTAAACATTTTTGTGTTGTTGATTTTATAAAACATAATGCAAAAATACACTATAAATTAAAAAAAACAAACACAAAAAGCAAACTCTATCATCTTGCAAGTGCATATGCCTTTCCTAAAAATGGCTGGATAGATAAAAAAGTGCTAAATATCAACGACATCTCACCTTATCAAAACATACTTATAGAAGGGTTATTTTATATTAAAGAGCAAGAATTGCTAGAAATTATAAAACAAAATGAAAATTTGATAAGAAATAATTTTTATTTAAAAGATTATGATTTTTCAAAAGGTTTAAAAAAACTTTTAGATGTGAGTTTGGATATTTTATTTGCTAATATTAGCACGAAAAATTTTAAACCCTATAAACTAGAAATAAACTCTATCGCTCACGAGGATATAGAAAGAAAGATTTCTTTTACTAAGCTACTAAAATGATTGTTTTAGTAGCTCTTTGATCCTTTCTATAAATTGCGTTTCTTTTTGGATAATATACTCAAGAGTGATTTCTTTATCTTGACTATCTTCAAGAAAAATTCCATCAACTATAAATTTATACTCATCTGAAAGGATAGAATTTTCACTATGGCATTTTGCTTTTTCAAATTCTTGCATAGGATATAAAAGTCCACCTAAAAGCACCTTGCCTATCTTTTGATAATACCCCATATAAGTATGAATTTGAAACAAATCATTTCTGTCTAAATCTCCCATGCCATTTTGGCTTCTACCTTCCATTTTCATTCTTTTATATTTAGTATCAAAAACCATGTATGTATCATCTTTAGACAAAACAATATCAGGTATTATATAGCGTTTATAAAAGCTATTTTTATAAATTTCAAGCTTTGGAGAATCAACCATATATTCTTCAAAATTATTTCTTAAAAGCTTACTTATATAAATTTCAAAAAGCTCTGCTATATTAACGATAAAACCATAACTTTTTTGATCATTTTTATTTTTACTAGTAAAATTTTGACTTTCTATGATCATTTTTGCGTATTTTAAAAGCTCTTTGTAGTTTTGATAGTTTTGATTTCTCAAGGCTTTGCTAGAAAAGGCTTTATTTAAACTTTCTTTTATAAAACAATGCTCGCTTTTATTTTGCACTAAATAGGTTTTTATATGCTTTACATTTTTTAAAAAGCCTGAATTTTTCTTTTCTATGACTTCTAATGCTTTATATAATACATTAATAATATGCACATCTTCTATTTGCTCTCTTGTTTTTGTAGCAACCTTTGCTTTTAAAGGGATATTGTGTTTTATAAATTCAACCATATCGATATTTCCCTTAAAGCGCAAATCGTTGTATTTTTTACTTTGATAATTTTTAGGCAAACCTATCAAAAAACTTTTTTCAAGTTTTTGCACAAAGATATAAAAAAGTATAAACTCACTTATATTGCTTTCCTTTTTTACATCTTGATAAATACTCACATCATCAACAAATACATCATTAGCATAATTTAGCATTCTTTCTAAAAACTTCTTGCCAAACCTGGAATTTATCTCAATTTCCAAACCATTATAAGAAATTTTTCCTATATAATTTCCACTAGCAATTTGCCTTTTATTTTCATCAATCGTTCGCAATGAAATGATAGGATTTTTAGCATTTTTACTTAAAATTTTTTCATCATCATTAAAAAAAGAAAAGAAATTTCCATTTTTTATAAAATCTTCAAAATACAAATCAAAATCTTGTATTCTTGAAGATTTTTGCTCTATTTCTATAAAGCTATTATCATTTATTTTTATCATCGTTTTTTTCTATAACAAAAAGTTTTTTTAAATTATCCAAGTGTGTTTGTATTTCTTTTTCATTATATTCGCTTCTTAAATACTCTTTTAAAAGCGCTTCAAAGCGGTTGCTAAAAAGTTTTTTCATATCACTATCTTTAATCTCATCATTTTTAAATTCAATTTTGAGAAAATAAGAATGCCCAAGTTGATATTTTTCACCTATATCTTTACTAATTTTATCGTTTAATTTTTTACAAGCTTGTGCGTATTCTTCAATATTATTTGCATAAATTTCATCTCTTATTACATCATAATCACACTCCATTTCTTGCCATATAAAGCGTCTTCTAAGTGCTAAATCAAAACTATCTATGCTTTTATCTAAATCATTCATAGTTCCTAGTAAAAAAATATTTTCAGGCACATAAAAATCCTCATCATCTCTCATAGAGGCATATTGTGTTTTTATCTTACCTTTTTCTCCTCTATACTCAAGCGCATAAAGTAATTCTCCAAAAACCCTAGATAATTCCGCACGGTTAATCTCATCAGCTATGAAAAAATACCCATGATCACTTAGAGCTTCATTAAAATTTCCTTTTTCGAGTTTTTCCAAAAATCCTTTTTCTTCTTCTTTTGCTTTATCACAAAATTCTCTAAAAATTCCATTTTTAAGCTCAAGTTTTAATTGTCCATTTTCAATCCCCGCAGGTTTAATACCCTCTATAAAATCCTCATAAGAAAAACTTGGGTGAAATTGAGTAATGAGCATTTGATTTTCATTTTTAATGATGTTTTTTATATTATTTACTATAGTATAGGTTTTTCCAGTTCCAGGAATTCCATGAAAAATGATGTTTTTATGCGTTTTTAAAAGCTCTTTAAAGCCTTCTAAATCATTGCTTTTTATATCTGCTTTGCCACATAAATTTGCAAAATCATAAGCTGCTTCGTAAAGTTTATAATACGCACTTTGCTTTATATCTTTACTTTCATCATTTTTATCTAATTTTTCTTTTGTAATTAAAGCCAAATCAGACTTTTTTATCTTATCGATCAAATTTAAAAATTGATCTAAAATATAGTATTTTGGAAAATTATATGTTTTTTCTTTTATTTCAAGTTTATCCAAAACAAAGTTAAAGTATATTTCTTCATTTCTAGTTTTAGTTGTCTCTTTTTTTATATCTTCAAGCTTCTTTTTTGAATCTTCATTTAGCATTTCAAAGATATATTTAGCCATATTTATCATAGCATCATTTGCAAGTGGAAATTTATCATTACTTTCTAAGTTAAATTGTAAAAAATATGCTAGTTCTCTAGCAGTAGCACTCATACCTTCTACTTTACTAAGCGCTTCAAATAATTTTGTTAAAGTTTCACTCTTTGCTGCTTCTTTTATTTTCTTAAGATTTTCAATTAATTTACCTTTATCTTTTAATAAATTTGTGGCATTACCTTGCATTCTAGCACTATTTATACTTTTATCCCACCATTGTTTAAAAGTTTCATCATTAAAATTACCTTGATTGAAATCTATCTCGTCTATTTTTTTACCAAATGTTTCGCTAAATTTATTCACAATTTCGCTTTTTGTTCGTAAAAATTTTCCATTTTCATAAAATTTAATATGAATAGTATCTTTATCACCAAAATATTGTAAATATTCCTTAAAAGCTTTTTTTAATGTACCAAATGTATCACCATTTTCTTTATAAATGTTTTCGGTTAATTTTTCAAATTTTGTTTTAATATCTTCATTTTTTAAAATCTCTTCTTTTCTCTCCCTACCAAATTTAGTATGATAAATATAGCATTTATCTTTATCAAAAAAATAACCAAAATTTTTATCTTTAATTGCATCTAAACTAGTTTTTAAATCACTCATAGTTTTCCTTAGTTTTGATTTTTATAATTATAACTTAATTTTTGCATTGTTAATTATACCAAAATAAAAAATTTAAAATAGACAAACTCAGTCCACTAAAATAAATTACAATTGTAAAATAAAAAATATCAAGTCATGGAGGTGTTAAAAAATAAAAATCAAATTTAAAATAACAAATCAAAAACAAAGGAATAAAATGAAAAAACTATTTTTAATTTTAAGCGTGTTAATGTGTATATGCTTTACTTTTACTAATGCTGAAGTAAATTATACAACAGCACAACAAGATATAACAATAGAAAAAACCATAGATAACAATACAAGCACAAAAATAGCTCAAGAAGATTATACCAATACAATAATCATCACCATAGCTATCTTGATATATATCATCATAGCTGCAGTGCTTGTGTATTATGGGTTAAAAGGCAAGGTAGTCATATATAGAAATACAATAGATCTTAGCTTGTGTGTTGGATTATTTGCTGTATTGCCTTTAGCCTTTATAATCTTTATGACATTATTTCTAATGCGAATAGAAAGAGATACTGCGCTAATGATTATGGGTGTCATTGCTTTTATATGGGAATGCGTTGTATTATATATAGCATACACAACACTAAGAGATAATCGTAACAATCCATTACTAATGATTTTAATACTACCTTTAAAAATAACATTAGGATTATGGTATGGACTTAGTATTTTTGCAGTTTTGAGAAAAAGCAATCTTAAAACCGTAGCGCAAAGAAGAGAATAAAAACAAAATGCGTTAGCACGCTTTGCTTTTTCAAGCGGACTAATTTATGCTCTAATGTGAGATAAACCTTTGAAAAAAATAATACTCTAGCCTATTTTAATAAAATAGACTAAAATTCAAATAAAACAACGAAGAAAGGTAAATAATGTTTTTTTCAAAATCAAGATACACAAGAGGTACACAATGTGCTAAGTCTTTATGGTTGAAAACTTATAAAAATGAAATATTGAGTGTGCCAAATGAAAATGCTTTAGCTAAATTTAACACCGGTAACAAGGTAGGCGAGCTAGCTTGTGAGCTTTTTCCAAATGGAGTAAAGATAGAGTTTGAAGGCAGTTCTTTTGATGAAAAATACGAACAAACTAAGAAATTATTAAAAAATAACCAAGAGGTAATTTACGAAGCTACTTTTTGCTATGATGGCATTTTGATCATGATAGATATTTTACAAAATACTAAAGATGGTATGATCATTAATGAAGTAAAAAGCTCTACATCTTTAAAAGATGTTTATATAGATGATTGTGCTTTGCAGTATTTTGTTTTATCAAATTTAGGCTATAAAATCAAACAAGTTAACCTGATACATTTAAACAATGAATACTATAGAGGTGATTTTCTTGATATAAATCAACTTTTTGTAATCAATGATATCACAAAAGAAGTTTTATCAAATCAAAACCAAGTTAAAGAAAATTTAAAATACTTTGAAGAAATTTTAAGCAAAAATGAAGAGCCAAATATAGACATAGGAACACATTGTTTTGATCCTTATGAGTGCGATGGATACGAGTACTGCTGGATTGAACAAAGAAATTTATGTGAAAACGAAAATATTTTTAACATTTCATGGCTTAATGCAAATAAAAAATTTGAACTCTATCAAAAAAATATAATCAATTTCAAAGATATAAAAGATCCATCCATCTTTAATGAAAACCAACAAATTCAAATCAAAGCCTCACTTAATAAAGAAATCTACATAAACAAAGAAAATATCAAAAAATTCTTAGATACTCTAACCTATCCCATATATCATCTAGACTTTGAAACTTTTATGCAAGCTATACCTGAATATAAAGGTATAAGACCTTATATGCAAATTCCTTTTCAATACTCTTTGCATATAGACTATAAAGACAAGTTAGAACATAAAGAATTTTTAAGCGAATGTGGGATCGATCCAAGATATGAACTTGTAAGAAATTTGATCAATGATATACCAAAAGATGTTTGCGTACTTGCTTATAATGCAAGCTTTGAAAAAGGTGTGATAAGAAATTTAGCACTTATTTTTCCTGAATTTAGCGAGCATTTGTTAAATATAGAAAAAAATATCGAAGATCTTATGATACCTTTTAAAAATAAAGATTATTATCATTATAAAATGCAAGGGAGTTATTCTATAAAAAAAGTTTTACCAGCTCTAATCCCTGATATGGAGCAAGCTTATAAAAATTTAGGTTTAATCCAGAATGGAAGCGAAGCTATGAAAAGTTTTGAAACTATGCAAAATATGGATGAAAACAAAAGAAAAGCTTGCCGCCAAGCCTTGCTAGAATACTGCAAACTTGATACTTTAGCCATGGTAAAAATTTTAAAACATTTAGAAGAGCTTGTAAAATAATAACTATATTAAAAGCCACTGCTTAGAGTTTTTATATCAATCTCTAAGCAAAAATCATCAAACTAGACAGCAGTAGTCTATAAAAATACATTATAATAAAATATTATATCAATCAAAAAAGGAAAACATGTGAAAACAACACTTTTAAAACTAGATAAAAATCTTGCTAATAAAAAAATAATAAATTGTGGTGTTATAAAAAAAGATGAAATGTATTATGCAAGTTTTGAAGAAGATTCGATCTTATTTGACATCAATGGAAATATACTAAAAAAAAATCGCTGGCAAGATTTATCACTTAAATGATGATTTATATGGATTTTGTTGTACAAAAACAAAATATGGCTTTATAGATAAAAAAGGAAATTTAATCACAAAAGTAAAATATGATGGTATCAACAGCTTTCATGATGTCTTGGCCGGCGTTGAACTTAACGGAAAATGGAGTTTTATAGATAAACAAGGAAATTTAGTTATAGAAGCAAAGTATGATAATGCTTTGGGGTTTAAAGATGGCTTAGCTGAAGTTAAGCTTGGTGAAAAATGGGGTTTGATAAATAAAAATGAAGAAATTGTTATTGAGATTGAGTATGATGAGATACTAAAACTTGATACGAATTTATTTTTACTTAAAAAAGGCGAAGAATTAAAACTAAAAAACCTAAATATGATTTAAAATGTTTGCGAGCATTTGTTAAATATAGAAAAAAATATCAAAGTTCTTATGATACCTTTTCAAAATAAAGATTTTTATCATTATAAAATGCAAGGTAGTTTTATAAAAAAGTTTTACTAGTTTTAATCCTGATATAAAGCAAGCTTATAAAAATTTAAATTTAATCCATAACAAAAGCGAAGCTATGCAAAGTTTTGAAGCTATGCAAAATATGAGTGAAAATGAAAAAAGCTCTCCGCCAAGCCTTACTAGAATGCTGCAAATTTAACCATGATAAAAATTTTAAAAGCTTAATCCATAGCTTAAAGCTATGGATTAAAATTCGATTTTTAAAACCTCATACACATTTACCTCATTTGTATAAAAGACATCATAATAACATCCTGTGTATTTATTGTTTTTTAAAAACTGATTGATTATTTTTAGTTTTCTATCATCACTGAGCTTAAAACTTAAAATATGAATTTTAGCTTGCGGATTTAACACTATCTCTTCATCTATGGTTTTTACTTCACAATGATAATTTTCACTTTCTTTTAAAGCTTCTATTGTATTATGATTATTAAAAACTTCATGATGAACAAATTCTCTACATAAGTTTTTATGAAAATCATTCCATTTTTCTAGCAAAATATCAAGAGTTTTCATTGTTTTTTACTCCGTTTAATTTTTCATTTAATTCTTTGATTTTTTCTTTATTTTCTTCAATAAATTTTAGTATTGCTCCTGCTGTAGGATTTTTATCAAAAACTATATAATCAGATAAAGTGTATCCGTTAAATTCAGGTATTTTCTCTTGAATTTTTTCTCTATCTCCTTGTGATATATCACCTATAAGTCTGATTCCAAAATTTTTCCAATTTTTAGAATTTGTAGTATCAAACCAAGCAAAAGCAAAATATACATCATTATTACTTAAATTCTTTGGTTTGAGTATAAATTGAATATAGCTTGAGCCATTATCAATGCTAAAATCATTATCAAAAACTTTGCAAGTTTCTTCTAAAAACTTATTGATAATATAATCTCTTTCATACATTGATATTTTTGGCAATAATTTTGACTTATTATTAACTAAATCTTTAAACAATTGTTCAAAACCAACTTTACTTTCCTTTTGCAAAAAGCTTATTATATCACTACCATTGCCTATGACATTATTTATAGCATCTTTGTAAAATTCTATAGTTTGGTTTAAATTACAAAAATTTTTAACCTTTTCTTGAGATTTTTTTAACCAAGTTAAAATTTCTTTCTCATAAGAAATTTGTCTATATAGCACTTTATCGTTGCCTCTTTTTAAGAATAATTCATTTTCAACATTTTCTATATTCCAACCATTTAAACTATTCTCACTAGGATCTCTATCGCCATATGGAGTAAGATAAATCACTGCGATATCTTTCTTTTCTCCATTATTTAATGTATCTATATACCTAGCAATTTGCTCATTTTGATCTTTCGCCCAAATTTTATTTTCTAGTATAATGTGTTTAGTGCCATTATGTATATAAATATCTATATTTTTATATTCTTTTAAGACTTTTACATTATCACTTTCTCTAAACCAACCTTCTAATTTTATCTCTTTTAAAAATAAATCTAAAAATAATCTTCCTTGTTTATGATTTTCACTAGGATCAAGTAAAGATTTTAAAATTCCACTATGCAAATTCACCTCATCATGAGCGGGCAAAACCTTTAATAAAGGATTGTAGTTTGATTTGTTTTTTTCCTTAAATTCCTTAAATTGTTCTAAAAATTTTTCCATATTTATTTTCTTTCCATATATAAACTAATAATTTTTATTTTAGCGTAATTTTCATCATCGCAAAACCAAAATTTCATGCGTTCTCCAACTCTATTTTTCTCCAAAGTTTTTAAAATTTTAATAGCGTGTTTTGCTAAATCATTTTTAGGTAAAAATATCACAGCAAAATAACACATCAAATCATACTCTCTATCAACTATTTTCTCATCATAGCAAAAAAATCCTCCTTTATTTAAAATTTCACTTGCATACAATAAATCATCATCATCTAGTCTAAACACATCGCCATCTCCATAAATAGACATGTATTTATCATAAATTCTTATCATTTCATTAAGATTATTTCCTCGCATATTTTTCCTTTACTCTTTCAACTCTAACAACCTTAAAATTCTCCAGCCTATATCCTTGCTTATACATGCAATTTGTCTTTGAGAAAAAGGATTAAGGGTTATTTTTCCGTTGTATTCTAAGTAAAATTTATGTCCATTTTTACTAAGCTCGTAAATTCCATTGCCCAAATCATTTACATTTTCAAACTGCAAATCAAGCACAAATTCTCCATTTGTATTAATAAAACCCCATTGATTATCTATACAAACTTGTGCTAAACCTTCTTTAAAATCAAACGCCTCATCAAAATGCTCTTTTATAACAATATTTGCATTTTTATCCACATAAATAAAACCATCACTTGTTAAAACTAATGCCAAACCACAGCTAAAACAAGACATATACTCATACTCATGCTCACAAAGTATCTCACCATTTTGATTGATCAAAAAATATCTATTGTCTTTTTTTACACTTGCTATGCCTTCGCTAAAGCTATTTGCCTCATCGTATTTTGCTTCTATGATGGTTTTTCCCTTTGTATTGATAAAACCCCATTTTCCTCTTGCACAAAAGGCTGCTAAATTCTCACTAAAAAACCTAAGCTCATCATACATCACATCGATGATGATTTTGGCATTTTTATCTATAAAGCCGTATTTGTTAGCTATCTTTACGCAAGCTAATCCACCAACAAATTCTCCAACTTCATCAAATTTAGCTTCACAAATTACCATCCCATTTTGATCCATGAAACCAAATTTAGAATTTTCTAAAAACAAAACAAGCTCATCATCAATAATCTTCATAAAATCAAAACTATTCTTACTAAGCTCATTTTTGTTTTTATCTACCAAAGTATATTTAGTCCCTACCCTGACTTTGATCATATCTTTGGCTATAAATTTCACATCCTTATACATAGGATCAAAAATGCAATTTAAATTTACATCAAACAAACCATATAAAAACCCATCAAACACTAGCAAATACTCATCATTTATCAAGCTAATATCATCAAATTTAGCCTCTAAAACAAGCTTTGCAAATTCATTTAAAACTCCGCATTTAACCTTGCCATTGATCTTTTGCTTGCATAAAAATAATTTTTCATTTAGTCTTTTTATACTTAAAAACTCAAAATCACTTAAAAAATTTCCATTCTGATCAATCAATGCAAACACATCGCCTTTTTTGATCTTAAAAAGCTTATCACTAAGTCTTATAATGCCATCATATTCAGTCTTTAGAATGATATTTGCTTGAGTATCTATGATGATATTTTCATTTCCTTGTCGCAAAAGCGCATAATCATTTACAAAACTACAAACATCATCATATATAAGATCCACCACCACTTTAGCTTTAGTATCTATAAAACCCCATTTGTTATTTATCATAACACCTGCTAAATTTTGACTAAAATTTAAAACCTCATCATATAAAAAATCACAAATTAATTCTCCACTGCTATTTATAAAACTATACTTACCAGCTTTTTTTACCGCTGCAAAGCCATTTTGAAAATCTCTTACATGATCAAATTCATCATCGATAACAATCCTAACTTCTTTCATCACTTTCCTTTATAAAATAAAATTATATTAGAATTTTATAGACTAATAATGTCTATATTTTATGCTAGAATATCATTTTAAAAATATGGAGGAAAAAATGAAAAAGAAAAAAAATACCAAGTCAGGTTCCATTTAGTTTTGAAGATTCTCCCTTTGAAAGCAAAGAAGAATATATAGAATTTATCAAAAACATGCCTAAGATAGCTACTTTAGATAAGGCTTTGATAAAAAAATCAAGAGAGAAAAATTTAACAAATAAAGCCATTTCTTACATACAAAGAAAAACTAATCTAAGCTACAACAATGCTAAAATTTTAAAAGATATCTTATCAAAAGAGTATTTTCGTAAGATAAGAAGCAAAAATAAAGTCCTTGTTAAATTTATGAAAAGATAAAGCCTTAGGCTTTATCTTAACTGCTTTCAAACGATTTTTTTAATATTTCTAACATTTGTTCTTTGTGTGTTTGTGCATTACCAAAAGTCCATTTTGACTGATCTTTTTCGCTTAAAGCATAAATTAACCAAAGTTTTAAAGATATAACACTATCTTTATTTATATATTTTTGCAAATCTAAATATTTATCTTGTGTATCTTGGTTATTTAAAGATGAATTAAAACTAGAGCTAATAAGAGCTAAATTTCCAAAATTATCTATTTTATCTTTGTCATTTTTCCATTCTTGTGCTTTACTTTGTGCTTGCACATGTTCTATGGAATTTAAATTTCTAAAATAGAAACTGCTAGCAACATAGTCAAATGTTTTATTATCTAATTTTATTTCTTTTAATTTTACATTATTTTCTAAAGAATATTCCATTTTTGAATACTTCCATAAATAATACTCCAAACGATAAAACCAATAATGCGGAGTCGCTGTTCCTTGATCTAAGTTTGGAATTTTTACTTCGTTAGTATTAGTAAAAATACATTCATCACTATTGCTTAAATTAGAAAGAACTTCATTTGAAATTTCCAATAAATCTTTTTTCTTTCCATTTATTTCTACTTCTTTTGCTTGCTCTTTAGCTAAAGCTGTATCTAAATTTTCAAGGAATTTAATCAATTCTTTTTTAATATTTTCGTTTGGATTTAATTTATTTAAAAAGTCTTTAAAATTTGTAGTAATATTACAATCATCTATTTTTATTTGAAATTCTTCTTGTTTATTACTATCTTTTACTTCATTACATGAAATTTCTAATTCAATTTTATCATCCAAAAATTTCAAAAACGGAGTAAGCCAGTGATGATGATTATTAGACATACCACTTCTTGCTACGCGTAGATAATTTTGCACCATAGCAAGTTCAGGTATAACATTAGAATCTTCGCTGATTGAATATGTGTTATTTTTTGTATTTTTAGTTAATCTTCTAATCTTATAAGAATTTTCCTCATCATCTTGACCTTTAATAACAAAATAATCAAATAAAATTCTATATATTAAAAGATTTTCCATGAATGTTTTGGTGCTTTCTTTTTCTTCTATTTTTATAATCTCTAAAAGCTTATTTTTGTCTATGGTAAAATTTTTATCATTATTTTCATTTTGCTTTTCTTCTAAAAAAGTAAGCTTATAAACATGCAATAAAAAAGTAGGAAAATCTACTATAGATTTAAATTTTTCCCGCTCTTCTTCATCTTGATTTGGTTTATCAAATGATTCTTTTATAATAGTATCTATAGTATCTTTATTGCTTTCATCTAATTCAGAAATCTTTCTATCGCTAGCTTTTTGAAAGATATAATTATCCATTTGTGAGCAAATATCCCATATATGAGCATAAAGGGTTTTTTCATCTTTATTAGTAATTAGAGTTTTTCCATCTTTATTAGTAATTTTAGAAAGCAATCTTGCTTTTAAAATTTCATGTTTTTCTAGTTGTTTGCCGCGCTTATTCATACGGATAAAAAAGCGATTTAAGTCAGTATTTTGGGCTAATTCTACAAAAACAAATTTTACATTGTTATAAATAAAATCAGAAAATTCTTTGATATTTTCTTTGATATTTTCTTTGATATTTTCTTTGATATTTTCTTTGATATTTTCTTTGATATTTTCTTTGATATTTTCTTTGATATTTTCTTTGATATTTTCTTTGATATTTTCTTCAAACCAATTTACTATAATTTCTAAAGCTTGTGGTATGTTTTGACATATATCTTGTGGAAATTTTTTAATTTCTTGTAAAAAAATATCATTTTTTCTCTCATTATTTTGATTATCTTTACAAAATTTAGCAAATTCTTTTAGAACTTTTTCTTCTTTTTCTCTTATAGGCATAGAAATTCTAAGTTTATCACTTTGCATTATAAATTCTTTCCACTTTGGCTGATCGCTTGGATTTTTATAAGAAAGATAAAATCCTATCAAAAACAAAGTTGTTAAGCGTTGTTGGCCATCTATGAGCAAGTATTTATCATCTTTTTGGCTTACCACCACATTGCCGATAAAGTATTCTTTATTCTTATTTTCATCAATTTTAGTTTTTATATCATTAAGTAAGGTTTGTATTTGCTCTTTATTCCACTCATATAGTCTTTGATAAGGTGGAATTTCAAAAAAAATTTCTTCTACTCCACTAATATTTTTAATATTTGCTTTATTATTCATTACTTATTCCTTTCCTTGTTTTTATATTGCACATAATGCAATGGAATATTTTTTTCAAGATTTTTATTTTTATAGTAATTTTCAATAATCTTCAAGTAGTATTTTCTTTTTGCTTTTTCAAGCATATTTTCATTTTTTTTATAAAATTCTTTTTCTAAAATCATTTTTTCTTGAATAAAATCAAGTAAATTTTGCTCTAATTCCCCTTCAAAAGATACAAAATACACTTTTTCTAAAAATTCCAAAGCATAATTTTTTTGAATGTCTCTAGTGATATTTATATTATAAAATCTTGGACTAAAAGTAGCTCTTGCAAGCAAGGCTAAGAAATAATCACTATTGCCATTTGGAAATTTAGAAAAATAAATCATCGCAGCAATTGCATAAACAGATCTGCAATATAAAAAAGTATCTATATTTAGACTTTCATAAATTTCACTTTGTTTTATAACTTTATTAAAACACTTATTATATTTATATAAATACTTAAAAAAATCATCCCCATTAGCAAAACTACTTAAAATTCCTAAGTCTTCCTTGCTATAAAGGAATTTATCACTAGAAAATTCTTTACAAAACTCTTCATATATTTGTTCTGTTTTAATTTTATCTACTCTAATGTTTTTATGTTTTAACCATGCTCTAGCAGGTGCTAAAAGCTCGTCAAATAAAATAGTGATTTTTCTTTCATCTTTTGCAATATTTTCAAAAAACATGGCATAATTTTTTTGTCTTTTCTTTAAAGAATGCAAATGAAAAGCCTTTATAAGATCGTATGATTTTAAGCCTTTTCCTTTTGAATTTGCACTATCAAAAAACAAAAATGCTTCATCTACGCTTGGTGCTAAAACACAGATAAATTCTATATTCTCTAAAAGAAAATCTAAAAACTCGCATTTTTTATCACTATAACTTTCAAAATAAGCTTTTATATACTCGTAATTTTCTTTGATATGGTATTTTGACTCATTATGAGAGTATTCAACATTATTTAAAAAATTACATTTACATAAAACTCTTAAAATCAAAGCCAAAGTAGTAAGGCGTTGTTGGCCATCTACTATATTAAATTCATTATCTTTCTGTTGTTGGCCATCTACTATTTCTGTATTTCCCTTATGCAATATCAAACTTCCTAAAAGATATTTTTGGTTTTTATCTATTTGTTCGCTTATATCTTTTAAAAGAATTTTAACTTGCTCTATACCCCAAGCATAAGGGCGTTGATAATAAGGTATGTTTAAAGAAAAAGCTTTATCAAAAATATTACTACCATTAATTATATCTCCACACACCAACTCTTTCAAACTCACAACGCAAGATTTTACCTCGTTTTCTTTTTCACTCATTTATAGCCTTTCTAAATTTTAAGCTTATTATATCAAGCTATCTATCATTTCCAAAGCTTCCAAAGCTTTCATCTTAAGCCCTATGCCATTTCTAAAAAACTTTGGAAAATCACACTCATTTGGATTGATCCTTAAAAGTGTTCCAGCTTTGCTTTTTTTACAAAAATCCTCACTAAACATACGCATACTAGACACAGCTTTACCAGCTCCAAGCTCTATAAACAAGATGTTTTTATCCTCTAAGGGTTTAAGCCAGTTTTTATAACTTTGCTTTTGTAAAAAATAACGGCTATCATTAAAACTACCATCATTAAACATCAAGATATTTAGCCTTGCTAAACCTTGACATCTAGGGCATTTTGGCAAAGATAAGGCTTTGAAATTTTCCATATCTATATCTAATTCCTCTTGCATTTGCCAGATCAAATCACCGCATGCATAATTAAAACATTGCAAGTAATTTATATTTCCATGAAATTCATAAATTTTATTCTCATCAAAACCAGCCTTTTTAAAATGTCCATCTACATTAGTCGTAACGACATAATAATCTTGTTTGCTTTTTGCAAGTTTTAAAAGTATTTCATAACCTTTATGTAGCTTAGTATCTTTGTATAATTTAAATCTATGTCCATAAAAAGCCCAAGCAAGCTGTGCGTTTGTATAAAAATTTGTAGGATTAGCCATGCGTTCAAAGTCTATACCTAGTTTTTGCAAATGCGGATAAGCTCTCCAAAAACCTTCTTTTCCTCTAAAATCAGGCAAACAACTATCTACTCCCATGCCAGCTCCAGCTGTGATGATGATTACCTCTGCTTTGTCTAAAGCTTCTTTTATATAAGTTTGCATTTGCATTTTTTACCTTTAAAAATTTTCATAATCAAATTTCCTAGCCTCATGTAGCTCTTTGGCTACTTCAAGGCTCATTTCCCAAAAAACTGCATTCATGGATTTTGGCATGCAATTTTCATCTTCGTATTTTTTGCTTATAGCCTTATAAACCTCATCATTTTCCTCACAATCAACAGCAAGACTGCCCAAATAAGGATACAACAAACGCCCCACCGGAGCCATATCAAATACCATAGTTAGTTTTGTTTTTGGAAAATTTTCTTTCATAAAAGCTAAAAATTCATCTCTAGCTTTGTAATCTGTCTTGTCTTTATCAAACAAATCACTATATTTTGTTTTATTGACATGAAAATCATTATTTGGAGTGTTAAAGCACATCCAAAAAGATTTTTTACCTTTTTGGATGGTATAATCTTGAATAGTCTCAAGTGCTAAAGCCATTTTTTATCCTTTTTATATTGTATTGATATAATTATACTATATAAAATGGACTTTTAGTGTCTATATTTTAACCTTTACATTTTTGAGCTATCACATCCATAGCTTCTTGCGAGAGAACAAAATTTGTATGATAAAGCAAGCAGCTACCCATATCAAGTACTTTTAACACAAGCTTTTTATTATTAGCATCTTTCGGATTATGTCTTGTATTAGCTAGATCATAAATTTCATACACCATATCTTTACTAAGCTTATTAATGTCAAGTTCTATGATATTTTCTTCAAATTTCATAGGATCTTGTGTAAAATCTTCTTTGTTTTCTTTTTTTACAAAGCTTTTTTTCTTACTAAAAGATTTTAGCTCATTTTCTTTTGCTTCTTCTAGTGTATAAATTTCATTTAAACTAAAGCTTAAGTCATTGTCATTGTTTTTATATCTTAGTAAAAAGGCAAAGGCTTCATCTTTGCTTTCTTTAAAAAGTGTTTCAACTTTTTCTACTTGAGTTTCAAAAATAATCATATCAAAAGAAGAATAAAAGTCTAAAACCACAGCCTTAGCATATCTTTTACCACTTTTACTCATCATTGATTTAAAATCTTCAATCTTTCCTACAACCAAAAGCTCACCTTCGCCTTTGAGTGTTTCAAAATCCATACTTTTAAAATATTCTATACCTTCTATTTGACTTGCAAATTTATCTAAAGGATGGCCTGATACATAAATTCCTAAAATTTCTTTTTCATAGCCTAGTTTTTCCATTAGTTCAAATTCTATCTTGCTATCATGAAGCCCTACTTTGATATCTGCAGCTATTTCTTCTTCTCCAAAAAGAGAAGCAGTAGAATTTCTTTTAACTTCAGCAATTTTTCTACTTGTTTCTGAAATAAGCTCAAGATTATCTACCAAGCATTTTCTAGTATAACCAAACTCATCAAAAGCACCTGATTTAGCTAAATTTTCTATAGTTTTTTTATTAATCTTAGTAGGATCAATAGAGCTTATAAAATCATCAAAATCACTAAAGCCCTCTTCCTTGCGAATAGTCATGATATTTTCTATCGCAGGAATTCCCACACTCTTAATCGCTCCAAGCCCATAAATAATAGCTTCAGAACCATCTTCAAGCTTAGTTGCACTAAATTCTCTTTGAGCTTTATTGATATTTGGCGGCAAAAGCTTGATATTCATTCTTTTCATCTCTTCAATGTATTTTGCGACCTTATCCACATTGCTTTCTTCACTTGTTAAAAGCGCAGCCATAAATTCACTTGGATAATAAGTTTTTAAATACGCTGTTTGAAAGGTTATAAGTGCATAGGCAGCCGAGTGAGATTTATTAAAACCATATTCAGCAAATTTCAAAATAAGCTCAAACAAATCATCAGCCTTTTTCTCATCATAGCCTTGTTTTTTAGCGCCTTCTAAATACTCTGCTTTAAGATTGTCCAAAATTTCTCTTTTTTTCTTACCCATAGCACGGCGTACATTATCAGCTCCACCCAAAGAAAAACCACCAATTTTTTGTACTATTTGCATAACCTGCTCTTGATAAACTATAACCCCATAAGTGTTTTCAAGTATAGGCTTTAAATCTTCAAATGCATAAGTAGCAGCCTTTCTACCATGTTTGATATCGATAAAATCATCCACCATCCCACTATCAAGTGGCCCTGGTCTATATAAAGCTAAAACCGCGATTAAATCTTCAAATCTTTCAGGCTTTAACCTAGCATTCAAACTTTGCATACCGCCTGATTCTATTTGGAAAATACCCAAGGTATTACCACTTTGTATGGTTTTATAAACCTTAGGATCATTCATATCAATCTTTTCCCAAATTACATCTTTACCATAACGCTTTTTCACTAGCTTAATCGCATTATCAATTACTGTAAGGGTTTTTAAACCCAAAAAGTCAAATTTAATTAAATCCACATCTTCAAGATATTCTTTAGAATACTGGGTTACCAAATGGCGCTCATCGTTTTTGCTTTGTCTAAAAAGCGGAGCTTTATTCCACAAAGCTTCATTAGATATCACAACTCCGGCCGCGTGCATACCTGCATTTCTATTTAAACCCTCTAGCGCTTTAGCAAAATCCCAAACTTGACGCCCTTTTGGATGAGAATTTACAAATTCAGCTATTTTTGGTTCTTGCTCATAGGCTTTTTCTAAAGTAATTTTTAGCTCTTCAGGAACTAATTTTGCCAAAGCATCCGCATCAGGTATGCTCATATCACAAACCCTAGCCACATCACGGATTACTCCCTTTGCTAAAAGCTTACCAAAGGTAATGACTTGTGCAACCTTTTCAGCTCCGTATTTATCGATCACATAATCAATCACTTCCCCTCTTCTATCTTGACAAAAATCCACATCAATATCGGGCATTGATACACGCTCAGGATTTAAAAATCTTTCAAAAAGAAGATTGTAAGGTATAGGATCTAAATCTGTAATTTTCAAACAATACGAAACTAGACTCCCCGCAGCACTCCCACGCCCTGGGCCAACTGGTATATCTTTTTCCTTAGCTGCGGCGATAAAATCATGAACGATTAACATATAACCTGAAAATTTCATATTTTTAATAATACTAATTTCTAAATCAAGCCTATCTTTATACTCTTGGTGCTTACTCTCATCGATAAATTGAAGTCTTTCTTCTAAGCCTTTTTTACAAAGATACTCAAAAACTATATCATCATTATCAAAGCTAAATTCTTGATCTTCTTGTGCTAGATTTAAACTATATTTTTTTGCATATTCACGGGTAAATTTAAAATTTGGTGGGGTTGGATCGCCTAGTTTTAATTCTAAATTGCATTTATTAGCTATTTCTTGAGTATTTTCAATGGCTTCAGGAATATCAGCAAAAAGCTCGCTCATTTGCTCTGGCGTTTTTACATAAAACTCATGCACCTCATGTCTTAAACGCCCTGGATCATCAAGCTTAACCCCCATAGCAATACACATAAATACTTCATGAGCAGCCGCTCTTTCTTTAAAAGTGTAATGCGTATCATTAGTTGCAATAATTTTTATATCAAGCTCTTTAGCAAGTTTGATGATAGAATCATCAATAAATTTTTGATCATCAATACCATGACGCATAATTTCAAGGTAAAAATCATCTCCAAAAACCTTTTTATACCATAAAGCTGCTTCTTTTGCACCCTCATAACCCTTTGCGCCAAATTTTATATTTCTTTCATTCTTGGTATTTAAATGCCAATTAATCTCACCTTGCAAACACGCAGAAGAGCAAATCAAACCATCACTATGAGCCTCTAAAAGCTTTTTATTAATCCTTGGGTAATAATACAAGCCATGTATATAACTTTGCGAGCTCAAATACATCAAATTTTTATAACCAATTTCATTTTTGGCAAATAAACAAAGATGAAAACGCTGTCTTGAGCTTTTATCACTTAAATCATCGTGATTATGTAAATATGCTTCAAGCCCTATAATAGGCTTAATTCCTTCAGCTCTCATTGTTTTATAAAAATCAATAGCACCAAACATATTTCCATGATCAGTCATAGCAACACTTGTTGCACCTTGTGCTTTTAGCGTTTTAGCTAGCTCTTTGAGTTTATTTGCTCCATCAAGTAAAGAATATTCTGTATGTAAATGTAAATGTGTAAATTGGCTCATATTTTTCCTTGTATTTTTTTATTATTATAAAAAAAAACCTTAAATTTAAAACTTACAAGCATAAAAAATGTATAATAGCTTACTTTCAAAAAAGGAGTAAAAAATGGAAGTAAAAATTTATTATTGTAATCTTTGAAATTACAAACCACAAGCTGCAAGGGTTGCAGAAGAAATACAAAATGAATTCAAAGATGCGCAAATTTCTACCATAGAAAAAGGTGGTGGTCATTTTATAGTAGAAGTAGATGGTAAAATCATTTACTCTAAAAAAGACTTGTTTAATTGTGAAGTAGATAGATTTCCTCATGAGGGTGAAATTACCAAGCTTATGAAACAAATATAAGCTAAACCCTCATTAGCGAGGGTTTATTTTGTTAAAGGAATAAGCATTCCATCATAAAGTTTTTGATAAATTTCTTCTGAGCATAAATGTTTAGCAAGCTCTAAACCAAATAAAATAGCCGTAGCAGGCCCAGCTGCTGTGATGATATTTTCATTTACTACAACTGCTTTATTTACTCTTATACCTTCAATACCCGCTTCACAACCAGGATAGCAAGAAAACTCCCCGTTAATCACCCCTGCTTTTGCCAATACCATAGGTGAAGCACAAATAGCAGCTACGATTTTTTTCTTAGCATGTAAATCTTGTATGATTTTTATGATAAGAGAATTGTTTTTTAAATTCATCATACCTTCAAATCCACCTGCCAAAGCGATTGCATCTAAATTTTCTTGATCAACACTAGCCAAACTCACATCAGCCCTTATGCTAATTCCATTAGCTCCTTGCACTAAAAGCTCATCATCTAGTGAAGCAATAATAACTTCTAAATTTCCACTAGCCTCCCCTGCTCTTTTTAAAACATCAGCTATACCTATAAATTCAGCCTCTTCAAAACCTTTTGCCAAAGGCACTAAAACTTTTTTCATTTTTCTCCTTTTAGTCGATAAATCTTTTATTTAATTCATGAAAATATTCTATGCGTCTATCGCGTAAAAATGGCCACCATCTACGCACATTTTCACATCTTTGCATATCAATTTCAACGATTTTACAAAGCTCTTGTTTATCATCAGCCCTAAAAAGCTCTTCACCTTGAGCCCCAAAAACAAAAGAATTCCCCCAAAATCTTATACCTTCTTCCACACCGCTTTCATCTTTTTCAAAACCCACTCTATTAATAGCTACTACAGGTAAGCCATTAGCTATAGCATGACCTCTTTGCACACCTATCCAAGCTTCAAGCTGTCTTTGTTTTTCTTCTTTTTCATCCTTATCAAACCAACCTATAGCAGTAGGATAAATCAAAATTTGAGCTCCCTTTAAAGCCATTAACCTAGCAGCTTCAGGATACCATTGATCCCAGCATATTAAAACTCCAAGCTTTCCAACACTTGTTTGTATAGGCTCAAAACCCAAATCACCTGGAGTAAAATAAAATTTTTCATAAAAACAAGGATCATCAGGAATATGCATTTTGCGATATTTGCCTGCTATGGAGCCATCTTTTTCAAATACCACACTAGTATTATGATAAAGCCCTGCACTTCTTTTTTCAAATAAAGAAGTTACCAAAACAACTTTATTTTCCCTAGCTACATTAGACCAAAATTTAACATCCTCTTCATAGTCATTTGCCAAATCAAAAAAGTTTGTATTTTCACTTTGACAAAAATACTGCGTTTGATGAAGCTCTTGCAAACACACAAGCTCAGCCTTTTCTTTTGCTGCTTGTTTAATAAGTTCGCATGTTTTTTCTATAGTTTTTTCTTTATTTTGTTTAAATTCTTGCTGAATGAGTGCTAATTTCATTTTTACTCCTTTCTTCTTCTGAATCATCATAAGGATCTAAATGTATATGGATATTCCAAAAATCATCTTTAAAATGTTCTCTTATGCTATCTTCAATCTCATCACCAACCTCATGAGCTTTTAAAAGTGATATTGTAGGTTCAAAAACTAAATGCACACTAACATAAAGCATATCAGGACTTTTTCTAGTTTTTAAATGATGAAAACTTTTGACTTCTTTATTTGCACTTATGATTTGTTTAATCACTTCAACTTGTTCTTTATCAATAGCTACATCTAATAAAATTTTAGAACTTTCCTTAATGATTTTAAAAGCTGAAAAAATCGTATATAAACTTATAGCTATGCCAAATAATCCATCAATAAAATGATAATTTGTAAAAGCTATAATCACAAGTGCTAAAAGCGTTAAAGCATTAGTCAAGAAATCTATTTTATAGTGTAAGCTATCAGCTTTTATAATCAAGCTTTTTGTTTTTTTAGCAACATAATTTAAAAAAACCACCAAACACAAAGTCACAGCCATAGCAAAAGCCATGACAAAAATTCCAAGATCAAGTTTTTCTACACTTTCTTGATTGTGAATTTTCAAAACACTCTCATAAAAAATATAAACCCCAATCCCACTAATAACAAGACCTTCAAAAAGCCCCATTAAAGCTTCAATTTTACTAAGGCCAAAATTATATTCCTTGCTAGAGCCTTGAGAGCTTTTTTTCAAAGCTAAAAAATTTAAACCCGAAATCACACAATCAAGCAAAGAATCAATCGCGCTAGAAAGTACTGCAACAGAACCTGAAGCTAATCCTACTGCAAATTTTATAATAGCTAAAAAAATAGCACATACACTTGCAATGATAGTTGCGCTTTTTTGTAAATTCATCTTTGACCTTCATAGCGGTTTTGACAAGAGCAATGCAAAGAACCATTTTGTCTTAAAAACACCCTTGCATCAACCCCTACTACTTTTCTATCTTTGCATGCTTTTTGTAAATTTTCTAATACCAAAGCATCATTTTCATCATTATAAGTTGGCACTATCAAACCACCATTAACAAAAACAAAATTTGCATAAGTAGCACCAAGTCTTTTACCTTCAAAATATAAAGGCTTAGGTAAAGGAAGCTCTAATAAATCAAATCCTGTTTTTTTAAGTTCCTCTTCCATAGCCTTTAAAGGTTTATAATGCTCATCATTTTCATCTTTACACACACAATAAGCAATGGTTTTTTCATTTATAAATCTTGCTAGAGTATCTATATGATGATCAGTATCATCGCCTTTTATATAACCATGATTTAACCATATAATTTGTTTTAAGCCAAAAATTTCTTTTAACTTAGCTTCAATTTGCTCTTTATTAAAATGTGAATTTCTATTTTCATTTAACAAACAAGCACTCGTTGTAAGCATTACTCCTTGCCCGTTAAAATCAATACTCCCACCTTCTAAAATAAGATCAATTTTTTCTAATTTTCCAGATAATTTTTGTGCAAAAAGTTTTGAATTTACCGCATTATCTAAAGAACTTTGAAATTTATCGCCCCAAGCATTAAAAGTAAAATCAAGCCCTATAATTTTATCATCTTCACGCACATCAATTGCACCAAAATCTCTAATCCAAGTATCATTAGTATCACACTTAAAAAAATCTACATTTTTTATATGTTTAAATCTTTGAAAATCTTTTTCACTTGGAGCAATAAGTAAAACTTTTTGAAAATTTGCCACAGCTTTAATAAATTCCTCATAGCTTTGCATAATTTCTTCTAAATAAGGACTCCAATCGCTATTTTTATGGGGTAATGAAAGTAAAAGTAGCTCTTGTTTTTGCCATTCTGCTATGCTTTTTCTCATTGATAATTTCCTTTGATAAAATGTATAAAAAGGTAACATTAATTACATATTCTAAAAAATATTAATAATATCATTTTTATCTTTAAAAACGGCATAGTAGTATTTAAAGATACTTTTACATTAAAAACATTTAATATTTTTTTTAAATTTCAAGTTATAAGATGAAAATAAGACAAGTTTAAGGAGGTAAAATGAAAAAAATTGTATATTCTGTCTTATCTTTATCTTTTTTAATGAGTTCTGCTTTTGCCATTGATCAAGCAAAACTTCAAGCAAAAAAGCAAACAGGTATCCATTTACAAAGTGCACAATGGAAAGTCCCAAATACTATAGAAAATGGTATTATCATTGAAGATAAACTTCCAAATTCACCTTATACTCAAGCAGTCATTTTGGGTAATAAAATTTTAAATTACACCACAAACTATATAGGACCTCAAGCAAAAAATCCTAAAAATCGTTATGCAGGTAATAATCTTTCTTGCTCAAGCTGTCATGCTAATGCTGGAACTATAAAAAATCAATCAGGTTTTGTAGGAATTTATGCACGCTTTCCACAATATAATGCAAGAGCGGATAAAATAATCACTCTAGAAGATAGAATTAATGGCTGTATGGAAAGATCCATGAATGGCAAAAGGCTTCCAAACAACTCTCCTCAAATGAAAGCCATACTTGCTTATATGCATTATATTTCTCAAGGTATAGAAGTAGGAGCAAAAACACAAGGACAAGGATTACCTAAAATATCCTTTTTAAAAAGAGCAGCAGATCCTAAAAAAGGTAAAGAAATTTATCAAAATAAGTGCGTAGCCTGCCATGGAGAAAATGGAAAGGGGGTAAAAAGTAATGATCCTAGTATGAGTTATTACATATATCCTGCTTTATGGGGAAATGATAGTTACAACACAGGTGCTGGCATGTATAGACTTATCAAAGCTGCAAGTTATATCAAAGCAAATATGCCAAAAGATGATGCAACCTTAACTCTAGAACAAGCTTATGATGTGGCAGCTTATATTAATTCTCAACCAAGACCTATTAAAAAGAATAGAAATAAAGACTTTCCAGATCGTGATGTAAAACCTGCAGATATGGATGTAAAACCTTATGCTAAACATGATAAATTTAGTATAGAGCAACATCGTTATGGTCCTTTTGAACCTTTATATATTAATACAAAATAATTTTTAAGAATAGCTAATTCTAGCTATTCTTTTTTTAAAACCCAAGCAAAATACCATATCGCAAAAGATAAAAGCAAAATCATAAAAAGCTTTTTATCATACACTCCAAAACCAATATAAAGCACAGAATACATAAAACCAAAACTTCCTGCATAAATGCAAATTCTACTCATTAAACCATTTTCTACTGCTCTAAAACATGGACATTTGTGAAAAAATTTCTTTTTTGTTTCTTTGGGTTTAAAAAAACTCAAAATCGCACTTAAAATCAGTAAAAAACTTAAAAAATATAAAACCTTATCCATTAATGAAAATACCTTAACCAAGCAGGAATTGCACTTTGCTCTTCTCTTAAAGAACTTTCTTCTCCATGCCCTGGAAAAAGCTTAAAATCTTTTTCATAAGCTAAAACTTTAAGCAAACTCTCTTTCATTTTAGTTGCATCTGAGTAAGGAAAATCCCACCTACCAATACTACGATAAAATAAAAAATCCCCACTAAAAAGCACATCTTCGCCCACAAGTTCTATCATACAACACCCTGGAGTATGCCCTGGGAAATGATGAAATTTAAACTTAAACTCATCTATACTAAATTCATTTTCATTTTCTATCAATACATCAGCACTTGAATGCTCAAAACCATAATTAAAAGGATCTTTTAGCATAAAAGCATCATCTTTATGGATAAAAATTGGAATTTCATAAGCCATTTTAACTTTAGCATTATCATAAACATGATCATAATGACCATGGGTATTTAAAATAGCTAAAGGTTTGCTTGTATTTTCTTTGATAAACTTATAAGCATTTTCTCCTGGATCGATGATAATTTGCTTGTTATTATGATCTATAATATAACAATTTGTTTCATACATTCCACATGGTTGTTTCAAAATACGCATATAAACTTCCTTTTAACTAAATCAAATATAATTTTAAAAAATTAATATTTAAAGATTTTTTATGAATTATACAAAATTACAAGAATTATTGATCAATTTTATAAAAGAACAAGCAAGAGATAAAAATCTCATCTTAGGTTTAAGCGGTGGAATAGATTCAGCTTTAGTAGCTCATCTTTGCAAAAAAGCAGTAGGTGAAAAACTTTTTGTGCTTTTAATGCCTACAAAACATTCTAAAAAAGAAAATTTAGATGATGCGTTAATGCTATGTGATCATTTGCAAATTCATCACAAGATCATTTATATTGATGAAGTACTTTGTGCTTATGAAAAAATTTGTCAAGACTTAAACCCTTTACGCTTTGGAAATTTAGCTGCAAGAGTGCGTATGAGCTTGCTTTATGATTATTCAGCCTTGCATAATGCTTTAGTGGTAGGCACTTCTAATAAAAGTGAACTTATGCTTGGTTATGGAACTATTTATGGGGATTTAGCTTGTGCTTTTAATCCTTTAGCTACACTTTATAAAAGTGAAGTTTTCGAGCTTGCTAAATTTATAGGTGTACATGAAAATTTCATACAAAAAGCCCCTAGTGCTGATCTTTGGCCAAATCAAAGCGATGAAAAAGATCTTGGCTATAAATATGAAGTTTTAGATGAAGTTTTAAAAGCTTTAGAAAATAATCAAAGTTTGGAAAATTTTGATGAAAATTTAAAAAATTTAGTCTTAGAGCGTATGCAAAATAATGCCTTTAAAAGAAAACTTCCAACAACATTAAAGAATACATATGACTTGGCTTGATCGGTATTTTTTTAAACCTAATTTTTTGCAAAAAATTCTAGCCTTTTTGCTTTTACCTTTTAGCTTTTTATATATGATTATAGCTATTTTAAATACTAAATTTAAAAAAGAACTTGATTTTAATTTACCCATTATAAGCATAGGCAATCTAACCCTAGGAGGCAATGGAAAAACTCCCATTTGTAAAGCCATAGCTGCTGAATTTGAAAATTGTTTTATCATCTTAAGAGGCTATAAAAGACAAAGTAAAGGCTTAATCATCGTTAAACACAAAGATAAAATTTTATGCAGCATTAAAGAAAGTGGCGATGAAGCTATGGAGTATGCACTTACAAAGCATATTAGCGGAGTGATAGTAAGTGAAGATAGAGTTAAAGGCATACAAAAAGCTATCGAACTTGGAGCAAAAATCATACTTTTAGACGATGCTTTTTCTAAATTTCATATTAAAAAACTTAATATTTTATTACAAAGCAAAGATGAGCCTTTTTTTGATTTTACCCTACCTAGTGGGGCTTATCGTTTGCCAAAATCTTTTACTAAAAGGGCTGATTTTATAGCTAAAGAAAATGAAGATTTTGTGCGTTATTCTCATGTAAAAGAAAATCAAAAAGCTATTTTAATAAGCTCTATTGCAAAGCCTTTTAGATTATATGAACATTTTATCAAAGCTAGGGCTTGTTATTTTTTTGCTGATCATTACACTTTTCAAAAAGAAGAATTAGAAAAACTTTTAAAAAAACACAATTGTGATACCTTAATGCTAACCTTTAAAGACTATGTCAAGGTAAAAGATTTTGGCTTTAAAACAGAATTAATTCATCTTGATATTATTTTAAAAGACAGCTTTAAGCAAATTTTACAAGATTATATTGATAAATTTAACAATAAGGAAAAAAATGTTACTACACTCAACCCAAGATAAAAATCACCAAGTAAGCTTTTCAAAGGCCTTACTTAGCCCTAGTGCACCTAATAATGCTTTATATGCACCACTTAATCTACCAAAGCTTGATAATGAAGCTTTAAAAAATTTAAACTACAAAGAATTAGCCTTAAAAATCATCGCAGCTTTTGATTTTGATTTAGAGCCTGAAGTTTTTGAAAAAGCTTTGAAAACTTATGAGAGTTTTGATGATAAAACCTGCCCTATTAATTTAAGAAAAATTAATGATAAGCTTTATATTAATGAATTATTTCATGGGCCAACAAGAGCTTTTAAAGACATGGCATTGCAGCCTTTTGGCGTGCTTTTAGAATACTTAAAAAAAGATGATGATTTTTTAATCATGTGTGCTACAAGTGGCGATACAGGACCTGCTACGCTAAAAAGCTTTGAAAATAAAAAAGGCATAAAAGTAGTTTGCATTTACCCAAATGAAGGCACAAGTAAAACTCAAGCTTTACAAATGACACATTCAAATGCAAGCAATTTAAAATCCATAGCCATTGAAGGTAATTTTGATGATGCGCAAAATGCTCTAAAAACACTTTTAAATGATGAAGATTTTAAAAATACTTTAAAAGAAGAAAAGTTAAGTCTAAGTGCTGCAAATTCAGTTAATTTTGGAAGAATACTCTTTCAAATCATCTATCATTACTATGCTAGTTTGAAAATTGATAAAATAATAGATATCATCATTCCAAGTGGAAATTTTGGCGATGCTTTGGGAGCTTATTATGCTAAAAAAATGGGAGCAAATATAGGTAAAATTAAAATTGCTTCCAATTCAAACAATATCTTAAGTGAGTTTTTTAATACAGGTAAATACGATTTAAGAAACAAAAACTTACAAAAGACTATTTCCCCTGCTATGGATATACTTATATCATCAAATATAGAAAGATTACTTTTTGATAAATTTAAAGATGAACGCACCAAAGAGTTAATGCAAGCTTTAAAGAATGAAAAATATTATGAGCTTAGCCAAAAAGAACTAGAGCTTTTACAAGAAGACTTTGAAGCTGATTTTTGCAATGATGATGAGTGTATGCAATATATCAAACAATACAGCCACTTAGGACTTTTAGATCCTCACACTTGCACTTGCTTTAAAATGCTTGATTCTAACACCACGACACTCATCACTTCCACAGCACAATGGAGTAAATTTACCCCAAGTATGTATCAAGCAATTTATAACAAAGAATGTCAAGATGAACAAGCTTGTATGCAAGAACTTGCAAAAGAATTTAAGCAAGAAATTCATCCAAATATTGCAAGCTTATTTACAAGCACTCAAAAACAAAATCAAGTTTGCAAACTCAAAAATCTAAAACAAACTATTATAGAATGGATAAAACAATGATAATCATACCAGCAAGATTAAAATCAAGTCGTTTTGAAAATAAAATTTTATGTGAGATTGGTAATTTACCTATGTTTATTTATACAGCTAAAAAAATGCAAGAAGTTGATGAAGTGTATGTGGCACTTGATGATGAAGAGGTTTTAAAAATAGCACAAAAACACAATATAAAAGCAGTTTTAACAAGCAAAAATCATGAAAGTGGCACTGATAGGATCAACGAAGCTTGTCAAATTTTAAAACTAAATGAAAATGAGCTAATTATTAATGTCCAAGCTGATGAGCCTTTTATAGAAACACAAAATATTAAAGATTTTAAAGAATTTAGCCAAAAAGCTTTTGAAGATGAGCTTTGTTTTATGAGTAGTTGCTACAAAGAAGTAGATGCGAAAGCTTGTGATGATCCAAATTTGGTTAAAGTAGTTACTGATAGTAATGATTATGCTTTATATTTTTCAAGATCTAAAATTCCTTATGAAAGGGCAAATTATAAACAAAATTTTAAAGCCCATCTTGGAATTTATGCATATAGGGTTAAAAATTTACAAGAATTTTGTACTTTAAAAAACTCAGCTTTAGAAGAATGTGAAAAATTAGAACAATTAAGAGCCTTAGAAAATGGCAAAAAAATCAAAATGTTAAAAATACAAAGTCAAAGCATAGGTATAGATACAAAAGAAGATTATGAGAGGGCTTTGGCTAAATTTGGAGTTAAAAAATGAAAAAAATATTTTTTTTACTAAGCTTGTTTTTTACACTTCATGCAAAAGAATTAATCGTAGGCATGGAGTTAGCCTACCCTCCTTTTGAAATGAGTGATACTAAAGGTAATCCAAGTGGTATTAGTGTAGAGTTTTTACAAGCCTTTGCTAAGGAAAAAAACTATGATTTAAAAATTCAAAACATAGCTTGGGATGGACTCATACCTGCTTTAAGAACTCAAAAAATAGATCTAATCATGTCTTCTATGAGTATAAGCGAGCAAAGAAAAAAAGTAATAGATTTTACCTTGCCTTATGCTAAGGCAAATTTAGCGATATTAAGCGCTAAAAAATTAAATATTAATTCCATAGAAGATTTAAATCAAAAAGGAAAAATCCTTGCCTTAAAAAGAGGATCAAGTGCGCATTTATATGCTCAAAAAAATCTTAAAAATGCAAAAATATTAGTATTCGATAAAGAAAATGCAGCTATTTTAGAAGTCATTCAAGCAAAAGCTGATGCTTTTATTTATGATCAAATGAGTATTTATAAAGCATGGAAAAAACATCCTGAGCAAACAAAAGCTATTTTTACCCCTTTTGAAAAAACACCTGAGCAATGGGCTATAGCTTTAAATAAAAACAATACCAAATTAAAAGAAGAGCTCAATGAGTTTATTTTAAAATCTAAAGAAAATGGTCTTTTTGATAAGCTAAGTCAAAAATATCTCAAAGATATGCAAGAAGTTTTCAAAGAACAAAAGCTTGAGTTTTTCTTTTAAGAAAAACTCTTTTCAAGCTTTCTTGAAAACATAGAAATAGGTAAAGTTAAAACCAAATAACAAAGCGCTAAGGGAATATAAATTTCTAAAGTAGAAAAGGTAAAAGCATTAATTTCTTGAGCATTTTGAGTTAATTCTGAAATAGCTATAACGCTTAAAAGAGAGCTATCTTTAATCAAATTACTAAGTTGTCCACTTAGTGGTGCTAAGATATTTTTTAAAGCTTGAGGAAAAATCACACTTTTATAAATTTCAAACTCACTCAAACCCAAAGCCTTAGCACTTTCATATTGCATTTTATCAACACTTAAAATCCCTGCTCTAAATATTTCACAAATATAAGCACTAGCAAATAAAGCTAAAATCAAAATTCCACAAACATAACGATTATCAAGCCCCAAATTATCTGCAAAAATATAATAAATCAATAAAATTTGCACTAGCAAAGGTGTGCCTCTAATAAGCTCTATAAAAACTCTTGCAAACATATTAAAAAGTACGATTTTACAAAGACTCATATAACACAAAATCAAAGCAAAAATCACACCTACAATCAAAGACAAAACACTAATAAAAAAACTCGTAAAAAAACCTTGTATCATTTTGTTTTTATACTCATAAATTGCCATAAAATCAAAATTATAACTAGCACTTAAAAAAGATAAATAAAAAAATAAAAACAATAAAAATGCTAGCAAAAAGGCATTAACTGCAAACACCTTTGGACTGATTTTTTTATGCTCATTAAATTTATTACGCACTATAAAAAGATGATTCAATTCTAGCCTTTATTTTTTATCAAATTTTTTAAGTTTTTCATCATTTAAACTAAGTTCCATCTTACGAATTTCTTCCTCACCGCTACGGACTAATTTTTTATCATATTTAAAATACTTATTTTTAATTTTATTTGGATATTCTAAAGAATTAAGTAGATATTTAAATAAATTTATCCTTGCTTTCTTTTTACTATCTGAATTAATGATCACCCAAGGACATTTTGGTGTATTAGAAGCTAAAAGCATAGAATATTTGGCTAGAGTGTATTTATCCCATAATTCTTGTGATTTTTCATCAACAACAGAAAGTTTGTATTGTTTTAGCGGATCTGTTCTCCTTTGCTCAAAACGCCTTTTTTGCTCTTGTTTGGAAACTGAAAAATAAAATTTAAAAAATAAAATTCCACTATCAAGTAGCATTTCTTCAAAAGAAGACACCTCACGCAAGAATTTTTTATGCTCATTTGGAGTACAAAAGCCCATCACAGGTTCCACCCCTGCTCTATTATACCAAGATCTATCAAAAATCACTATCTCTCCTGCTGCAGGCAAATGTGTCACATAACGCTGAAAATACCACTGAGTTCTTTCCACATCACTTGGTTTTTCAAGTGCTACCACACGACAACCTCTAGGATTTAAATGTTCAATTAATCTTTTAATAGCACCACCTTTTCCTGCTGCATCACGCCCTTCAATTAAAATCAAAACTTTTAATCCTTTATCTTTGACATGATTTTGAAATTTTAAAAGCTCAATTTGTAATCTTCTAAGCTCGCTTTCATACTCAAGTGTTGATTTTTTCACTTTAATAAGAGTAAATTTATCCTTATCCACAACAAACTCCTTAATTTAGGATAATTATTAACTTAAATTTACCACAAATAAGTAAAATAAAACAAATTTAATTTTCAATTTCAAGGAGAAAAATGCGTTTTTTAGCGGTATTTTTTATTTTTTTAAATTTAGCTTTTGCTAACAATGGAGTATTATCACTTAATGAAGCCTTTAAACTCAATACTCACAGCAATAATCAAGGAATTTTTTTAAAAATCAATCTTGCAGATAGAATTTATCTTTATAAAGATCAAATCAAAGTAGAATTAGACTCTAATGATATTACTTCTTTATTAAATTTCCCACAAACTCAAACTAGAGAAAACAAAGAAGTAATTTTTAGCCAACTTGAACTTTTCATACCTCAATTATTATTAGATGATTTTATTAAAAACAACAAAGCAAAACTTTCCCTAGCTTATCAAGGTTGTTCAGAAGAAGGTTTATGCTATCGTCCTGTATATGTAAATTATGAGCTTAATAAACAAAATGGAATTTATACTATAAAATCAACTAAAGATCAATTTAAAAAGCAAAATGAAGATGAACAAATTGCTAATGATTTAAGTACGCAAAATATATTTATCACACTTTTGACTTTCTTTGGTTATGGCTTATTACTAGCATTTACTCCTTGCATTTTACCAATGATACCTATTCTTTCTTCATTAATTGCAATGAAGCTCAAAGACAAACCATCTAAAAAACATAGCTTTTATTTATCTTTTATCTATGTCTTTTTTATGTCTTTAGCTTATGCTATAGCAGGTGCTTTAGTAGGCCTTGCAGGGGCTAATGTACAAGGTTTATTACAACAACCTTGGATTATCATTACTTTTGCAGGCATTTTTGTATTACTTTCACTTTCTATGTTTGGACTTTATGAATTACAATTACCGCTTAAATTTCAAAATTTTATCAATAAAAAAATAGAAGGCAAAAATGGAGTTTTTGGTATAGCTATCATGGGCTTTTTATCAGCTCTTATTGTAGGTCCTTGCGTGGCTGCACCTTTAGCAGGAGCTTTGCTTTATATTACTAATAGTGGTGATGTATTTTTGGGAGGACTTTCTTTATTTGTGATGAGTTTTGGTATGGGCATGCCTTTACTCTTAATAGGTCTTGGAGGAAATCTTTTAAAAAGTGGGGCTTGGATGCTTAAGATAAAGATTTTCTTTGGTTTTATCATGCTCATTATGGCAGTTTGGATGCTAGAAAGAATACTTAGTGCAAATATCATTTTGATACTTTATGGAATTATAGGGATATTTTTTGCTAGTTTTATGGGTTTATTTGATGAAGCTAAAACTAATTTTGATAAATTTAAAAAAGCGAGTATGATTTTAGTTTTAACTTACAGTTTAAGCCTAATTTTAGGCGGCTCAATGGGTTCAAAAAGCTTACTAAAACCTCTTGAGTTTAACCTTGCTTCAAAAGAAAATAGCCCTAGTTTAAGTTTTAAAACCATTAAAAATTTAAAAGAACTTAAGCAAGAATTACAAAATTCTACCAAACCTGTTATGCTTGAATTTACAGCCGCTTGGTGTGAAAACTGCAAGCTCTTAGAAGAATATACTTTTACAGATGCTAAAGTACAAAATTTACTTGCTAATTATACACTTTTAAAAGCAGATGTAACACATAATAGCCAAGAAGATTTAGCTCTTATGAAAGAATTTGGAGTTTTTGGACCTCCTGTGATGATATTTTTTAACAAAAGTGAAGAAAAAGGACGCATTATAGGCTATGTAGATGCAAATGAATTTTTAAGTAAAGTTCCTTGATGAGCTCTATTAAATCTTTACAAATTGGCAAAATCAAAAACTATAATAAATTTCATTCAGCATTTATCAAGGATATTTATTTAGATTCTTTGCAAATTTATACAGATTGTATTCTTAATAATGAAATAGCCGATAAAATTCATCATGGAAATTTAGAAAAAGTTGTTTTTGTAAATAGTGTACAAAACTATACTTTATGGAATAATTATTTAAATAAATACTTAAATTTTGGAGAAATGGGAGAGAATTTAAGTATTGATGGTTTAAATGAAAATAATGTTTGTTGTGGAGATATACATGAGATAGGTACTTGTATTTTACAAGTAAGTCAACCGCGCAAGCCTTGTTTTAAAATTTCTAGCATACACAATCACTTAAATTTCACTCAAGAAATTTTCAAAAGTGGAAGAACTGGATGGTATTATAGAGTCTTAAAAGAAGGCATAATAAACAAAAACGACAAAATCAAAATCTTACAAAAAGATGAAACTAATTTAAGTATTATGGAGTTAAATCAATTATTTTTTAATCCTTTTAAAAATTCAAATTCTTTAGAAAAATTAGAAAAAATTTCCACCCTAGCAAAAGGATGGAAAGAGAGTGTTCAAGCTAGATTAAACCATACTTATGATAATTCTTATATGTTTATTTAAAAAATCCTTTTATCCCCATAAGCTGATATTGCCATAGTTTTTCTATAAAAATTTTAAGTTTTATTGCCAAAAGACCACTAATTGGTTTATGTAAAACCGTGCCAACTGCATAATCTTTTCCTATTGAACAAACGGTATTTCCACTCACAAAAGAAAATTCTTGTTTAAAATCTTTCTCATCAATCATAGCCATTAAAGCTTTAGCCACATAAGCTCCTTCTCTTAATGCAAGCTGGGCTGTTGGAGGATATGGAGTGTTAGTTTTAGGGTTTTTAAATAAACTATTATCGCCTATAAAAAAGTATTTTGATGAATTTTCAACATTTAATGGATGCATAAAAACATCTACTTCTATACGCGATCTTGTGCTTGGAAAATCTGAGCTATTTTCTATAACGCTATTACCTCTAACTCCTGCAGTCCAAATGATAGTATTAGCTTTAATAAATTCTCCCCCATCAAGCCTTATACCATTTTTTTCACATTCTATAATTTTAGATTTTTCATATACTTTCACACCAAGTGTCTCTAGCCTTTGCCTTGCTTTTAAAGCCAAACTTTTATCAAACATAGGTAAAATTTGATCCATAGCTTCAATAATAGAAAGTTCTAATTTCTCATAAGAAATTTGCTCTTTTTGACAAAATATTTTAAGCTCTTTAGCTAAAGAAGCTACAAATTCAACCCCGCTTAAGCCCCCGCCACAAACTGCGATTTTTAAATCATCTTCATTTTGGGTGGCTTTATAATTTTTTATTTTCTCATATATTATTTCATTAATTTTTAAAGCATTTTCATAATTATCTATACTCAAAGCATATTCTTGCATGCCTTTAATACTAAAAGTTTCTTTGGCAAAACCAAGCCCACATACTAAAATATCAAAGTCAAATTCATTATTTTTAGTAAAAACTTTGTCTTTAGAAATTTTTAAAACTTCATCTTGGATAAAGTTGATTTTTGGATTTAATAAAAGCAAAAGATCATATTTTGAACTATAAATATCTTCATTGGAAGCTACTTTGTGTAGTAAAATAGTATGATAATGATAAGAATTATTATTAATCAAACTCACTTGTGCTTTTTCAAAAAACTCATCAGGTAAGGCTTTTATAGCCGATAAAGTAGCATATCCTGCACCTAAAAACAAAATTTTCTTTTTTTGCATGGATTTTCCTTTAATTTGATAAAAAAATAAATAAAAATTTGGCATAATGGTATTATTTTTTATCTTAAAATATTTTTTATTTAAATTTAGCAAGGAAAAAGCATGCAAAGACAAACTTGGAGTAATACGCTAACTTATATCCTTACAGTAGCAGGAGCGACTATTGGTTTTGGAGCCACTTGGCGTTTTCCATATTTAGTGGGTGAAAATGGAGGCGGTGCTTATGTTTTGGCCTTTTGTATAGCTATGATTTTTATAGGAATTCCTGTGATTTTGGTCGAAAATGTCATAGGAAGACGCAGAATGCTAAATTCAGTCGATGCTTTTGGCGGAAAAACAAACGATGGAGTTAAAATATCTAATTCTTGGCAAGGTGTTGGCTATATGGGACTTTTAGGTAGTTTTGGAATCATGGCTTATTATATGGTAATAGGCGGATGGGTTTTAGCTTATATTTTTAAAATTATCATAGGCGATTTTAATCTTTCAAGTCCCATTAACGCTCAATATACAAGCGATTTTTATAGCTCTACTATAGAAAATAATCCTTTATTAATAGGAATTTTTACTACTATATTTGTGATAATTAATTGGATTATCTTAAAAAAAGGTGTGATTGATGGCATAGAAAAGTCAGTAAAATACCTTATGCCATTTTTGTTTATCTGCCTTTTGGTTGTTGTTGCACGCAATTTAACTCTTGAAGGAGCAAGCGAGGGTGTGAAATTTTACCTTACTCCTGATCTTTCTAAAATCACTCCCAAATTGTTTATAGATGTTTTAGGACAAGTATTTTTTGCCCTATCTTTAGGCTTTGGTGTAATGATAACCTTATCATCTCACCTTAAGAAAAATGAGAATTTAATCAAAACTTCTGTTTATACAGGAATTTTAAATACTCTCATAGCAGTGCTTGCTGGATTTATGATTTTCCCTGCTTTATTTAGCGTAGGTTTAACCCCTGATAGTGGGCCATCTTTGGTTTTTAAAACTTTACCTGTTGCATTTTCACATATACCTTTTGGAAGTATAATTTGCGTGTTTTTCTTTTTGCTTTTAATCATCGCTGCACTTACTACAAGCTTACCAATTTATCAAGTAATCATTAGTGTTTTAGAGGAAAAATTTAAACTAGCTAAAAATACCGCTATTAATCTAACACTTGGAAGTATTTTTGTTTTAGGGAATTTACCATGTATACTTACCTATGGTCCTTTAAGAGATATTACTATCATCAAAGGAAAAAATATTTTTGATAGCTTTGATTTTATTAGTGGAAATATATTCTTTGTTTTAACCGCATTTTTTTGTTGTATTTATGTAGGTTGGGTGCTTAAAAAAGATGCTATTTATGAACTTTCCAATCAAAATACCCTAAAAGGAAGTATTTTTAAACTATGGTATTATTATGTTAAATTTATTATACCTTTGATTATCTTAGTGATTTTTTATTTTGGAATTTTTTAATTTATACTCATAACGCTTTAGCATGCTTATATTTCCTTCAAGGCCTCCTTGATGGATATATAAGATTTTTCCACCAAATTGCTCTCTATGAGCTAATAAAGTTTTAAAACCCACCATATCATAAAGCAAATCAAACTCCACTCCACATTCTTTTTTTAAATCCTTATAAAGATCATAAAATTCCAAATAAGACTTAGCAAGATGATATTTTTTAGGTGGATTTAGTATGGTTAAATTACCAAAATCATAATTTGGCTCTAAGCTTAAAATTTGCTCTTTTAAATATGCACTATCGCCCACACAAGCACATGTAAAAACTTTAAATTTACTATGTTTAGCCAAAAAAGCCGCAGAAGTTCCTGTACCTGAAGGTAAAAAAATACTTACAGTTTCACTTAACTGCTCACTAAGCTCTAAGGCTAGTTGCTGGTATCCAAATTCAGCTTCTTTTATAGCCACACCCTCTTCTATAAAAATATCATCATCTTTTTTCAAGGCTAAAGCTTGCAGTCTTCTTGTGGGATAATTTATATTTTCTATCAACTTCACATTGTGTTTTAATGCAAATTCTAAATTTCCATGGGGATTTTCTTTTAAAAAAGAACTCATTTTTTCACAAACAAAAATAAGCGAAAAATCATTTTCGTAACAAAACTTAGCTAAAGCAACTAAAGCATTACTTTGAGAGGAGCCAAAAGAAATAAATCTTTGTCCTTTTTTAAATAAATGTTTATTTTTTTCAAATAAGGCTAGTTTTCTAGCCTTATTTCCATTAATATAACCTAGTAAATCATCTCTTTTGAGTAAAAATTCAAAATCTTTGTATTTTAAAACATCAATTCTACTTGCTATCAAGGTATTTTTCAACCTTTTCTAAAGCATTATTTGTATTGATATTAAACTTAATCTCTATTCTACGACTTGCCCCTTTGTCTTCTTTACCATCTTTCATAATCACATCAGAATAAGATCTACCACTTGCCATTAAAAGTTTTTGCAATCTTGGATCTTTGTAAAATGAGTGTATAAAACTCATCACAGCATAAGCTCTTTTTTGTGATAAATCAAGATTATATATATAAGAGCCTGCACTATCTGTGTGACCTTCTATGACTATATTTTCTATACTATTTAAGATATTTTCATCTTTTAAGATATTGTCAAAATACTGTGTTAAAATTGCCTTTAAATTCTCTTTTGCTTGAGCTTTTAGAGTAAAAGAATTTGTATCAAAAAGCACTTCAGAAGGTAAAACTATCGCGCCCGTATTAGAATCTAAGGTAATATTAGTATCAAATTTTGCTTGAAGATTTTTGATGGTATTTTCTTTGATTAATCCTAGTTCTTTGATTTTGCTTTTCGCCTCATCAAAATTACGCTCTAATTCTTTGATTTCCTCATCTTTTTTATTTAATCTTTCAAGTAAAGCAAAAATTTGCTGATCTTTTTCATCTAAACTTGAATTTAAATCTTGATTAAGTTTAGTAATATTAGCTTCTAAAGCTTGTTTTTGTTTGTTGATATTATCAAGTGTACTTGAGGTATTACTTAATTTTTGGCTAAGACTTTTTAAAATATCTTCTTTTTGATTTAATTCTTCTTTATTCTCTCTTAAGCGTTCTTCTTGTTTTTGCAAATTTTCTTTTATGATTTGTAAATCACTTTGAGTTAAAACATACTTAACAACTATAGCTCCAATAAGCAAAATAAATATAAAAAGCAAGCCTGCCATTAAATCTGCATAAGCTATCCAAAAATTATTTTCTTCATTGCTAGAATTATTTTTTATCATCTATTTTTTCATCTTCTTTTTGATTTTCAAGCTTTGCAATAACTTGTGTGGTTTGCTCATCTAATTCTTTGCTTTCTTCTTTAAATTCTTGCATTAGTGAAATTTTTTCGTCAATATTTTTTTCATCTTCATAAGCTTCTTTAAAAGTATGCATACCCTCTATAATACTTGCCCTAAAGCCTTCAAAAAGCTTAGTTTGATTATCAAGCATAAGATTTTGATATTTTTCAATATTATTTGAAAAATTATTTACCTTTTCATCTAAAGCACTCACACTTTTATCTAAATGCACAATCTTATCTGAACTCACATCTAAGAGTCTATTATATTGCTCTGAAATTCTTAAGGTTAAATCTTTTATGTTTGAATTTAACATATTTACCGCATTTGCAATCTCGCTATAAGTTTTAACAATATCTTTTTGCTCTCTTTGGGTTTTAGATAAATCACTCATAGTTTGTTTTACATGCTCACTGCTTAATCTTACAGCTTTTTCTTCAGCATTTACAAGTTCTTGAAAAACTTTGAATTTTCTATCTATTGTATTATCTAGTTCTTTAAAAAATTCTTCATTGCTTACATGTTCAAAAATCGTGCCTATTTTTTCAAAATGTTGCAAACTTTCTTGAAGATATTTTCTATCAATTTCTTCTTTAGACCAGAAAAAATCGCTTGTTGCGTTTTTTTGGCGATTTAGAAGTTTTTGGAATTTACTACTACCGTATTTTTCAAAAAATATCCACCAAAGTGCTAAGAAAATTCCATAAATTGATACATAAAAGGCTGTTCCTACTCCATTTAATAAAACTGAAATCTCTTGTTCTAAGCCTGCTGTATCGCTTGAATTAAAATTTGGCATAGACATGGCTATACTTATAAAAGTTCCTAAAATACCAAGCATAGGAAAAATAGCTGCACCCACAGAAGCAAAATTTTCATTTCTCAAATCTTTCACATAAGCATATGCAAAATCATCAAAGCTAGCATTTGACTTTGTTTCTTTACCTATAACTAAAAAATGCTTCATAATATAGCGTTTTAATATCAGCTTAAACTCATCTTTTTGTTGCTCAAAAATACTTGAAGCATAATCAGCACTATGTCTAGCAAAGATCAAAGCCACTAAAAAGATAATCCCTATCATTGCAACACTATGTAATTCTACTTTAAAATCAATCTTTCCAAAATACCCTAAAAGCACTAAAATATACAATATAGCAGGGATAAAAATAATCTTTAAATAAGCAACAATTCCTGTGCTACCTTTTCCTTCAGGTAATACAAGATCAGAAAAATCATCAGTTGTTTTAACTTCCATTTTATAAACCTTTGTTAATTTTACTCTAAAAATTTAAAATCTTCACAGGAAAATCAACTAAGAGTTATAAAACTCTTAGTTTCTATCGATACAATTTAAATCGCTAAAAGCGCACTCTAAGCGTTTGATCATACTCTCTTCGCCCGCTCTAAGCCATACTCTTGGATCATAATATTTTTTATTTGGCTTATCTTCTCCATCTGGATTACCAATTTGGCCTTGCAAATAAGCTTTATTTTTAAGCTCATACTCTCTAACACCATCCCAAAAAGCCCATTGTGTATCTGTATCAATATTCATCTTAATTACACCATAGCTAAGTGCTGCTTTGATATCCTCTATATCGCTACCACTGCCACCATGGAAAACAAAATTGATTGGTTTATCTTCACCAAGATTGAATTTTTCTTTTACATAATTTTGAGAGTTTTTAAGAATTTCAGGTCTTAAAATCACATTTCCTGGTTTATATACTCCATGTACATTACCAAAACTAGCTGCAATTGAAAATCTATCACTAATTTTAGAAAGTCTCTCATAAGCTAATGCTACATCTTCAGGCTGAGTGTATAATTTTGCATTATCAATATTAGTATTATCCACTCCATCTTCTTCACCACCCGTACATCCTAGCTCAAGCTCTAAAGAAATTCCAAGCTCAGACATTTGTTTTAAATAATTCTCACAAGTGCCTAGATTACTTTCTAAATCCTCTTCACTTAAATCAATCATATGAGAGCTAAACAAAGGCTTACCTGTTTCTTTTTTAAACTCAATATTTGCTTCAATCAAAGCATCAATCCAAGGAAGTAATTTTCTAGCAGCATGATCTGTGTGTAAAATTACTGGAACTCCATAAGCTTTTGCCATTAAATGCACATGTCTTGCACCACTTATAGCACCAAGCACATCAGCTTTTGGACAAGCTTTTCCTGCTACAAATTTAGCTCCACCATTTGAAAATTGAATAATCACAGGTGAATTAACTTTTTTAGCACTTTCTAAAACCGCATTAATAGAATTTGTCCCCACGACATTTACCGCAGGGATAGCAAATCCTTCTTTTTTTGCATAATTATATACGGTATTTAGATCATCGCCACTTAAAACACCTGGTTTGACAAGATCTAATACACCCATTATTTATATTCCACTTTTGCTTTTTGACGAAGCTCTTGAGCTTTTTTATTCATAAGTTCTTTAAATTCTTCCATTTTGATATTGCTTTCAATACCTGCTTTTACTTCATTATAACTCATAGTACTTTTCGCTCTAGCATCTTCTTTTAAAATAATATGATATCCAAAATCACTTTTTACTGGTGTTTTAGAAATAGTGCCTTTTTTCATAGAAAAAGCTGCATCAGCAAATGGTTTTACCATAGTTGATTCAGCAAACCATCCAAGATCACCACCTTGAGCCGAAGAACCTTTGTCGATTGATTTTTCTTTTGCAAGTTGAGCAAATTTATCATTTAAAGCTTTTCCACTTAACTTACTAAGCTCGGCAATAATATCTTTAGCTTCTTTTTCACTAGTTACCAAAATATGCTTAGCTTTTACTTGAGCTGGTTTAGTAAATTTATCTTTATTTGCTTCATAGTATTTTTTAGCCTTAGCATCATCATTTTTGATAGAATCAAAAATTTTCTTTTGATAGATATTTACCATGATAGCTTCTTTAGCACGCTCTAATTCTTCTTTATATGAAGGATCATTTTCTATTTTTTGAGCTTTAGCGTCTTTTAATACAAGTTGTTGGATGATATATTGATCAATGATTGCTTTTTTTTGTTCAGCTGGTAAGTCAGTGATTTTAGCACCTCTTAACATAGGAGCAAAAAACTCATTTACTTCTGTATCGCTAATATTGTTTCCATCAAGGGTTGCAACCACCGCAGCATTTAAACTCAAACCTGTTAATAAAGCCGCAGCAACTAAAGAAATTTTTTTCATTGTTTTTCCTTTGAAATAGTTTTGTTGATTTTATTATATCTAAACTTTATTTAAAGCCGATTAACATACAATAAGTTTATGAAAAGAAATTTAGAAATTAAAGAATTATTTTTAAAACATTTTGGACAAGCAAAAACAGAATTAGTTTTTAGTAATGCTTATGAACTTATAGTTTGTGTTATGCTTTCAGCTCAATGTACTGATAAAAGGGTTAATCTCATCACACCTGCTTTATTTAAAGCTTACCCTAGTGTGCAAGATTTAGCTAAGGCAAATTTATCTTCTTTAAAACTTTTGATTAATTCTTGCTCATTTTATAATAATAAAGCACAAAATTTAATCAAAATGGCTCAAGCAGTTTGCGAGCAATTTAATGGTGAAATTCCAATGGACGAGCAAGATTTGAAAACTCTAGCAGGCGTAGGACAAAAAACTGCACATGTAGTGATGATAGAATGGTGCGGGGCTAATTGCATGGCTGTAGATACCCATGTATTTAGAGTTTCACACAGACTTAATCTTAGCAAAGCCAAAACTCCTGAAGAAACCGAAAAAGACTTAACTAAAATTTTTAAAGATAATCTAAACTATCTTCATCAAGCTATGGTGCTTTTTGGGCGTTATACATGTAAAGCTAAAAATCCTTTATGCAAAGAGTGCTTTTTAAATCATTTATGCAAAAGTAAAGATAAGAAAATTTAATCTAGCACCAATTTAGTGCTAGATGATTTTAATGAAAGAATGGTAGATACAAGAAAGCATTGATCACTAAAGCATTTACTATATCTATGAAAAACGCACCCACTAAAGGTACAATAATAAATGCCATATGGCTCATACCATAGTGATTTGTTACAGTTTGCATATTTACCATAGCTGTTGGAGTAGCGCCCAAACCAAAACCACAATGTCCTGCTGCTAAAACTGCTGCGTCATAATCTTTTCCACATACCCTAAAAGTGATAAATATAGCATAAGCAGCCATCATAGCAACCTGAACAGCTAAAATTACCAACATCGGTAGTGCAAGAGTTACTAAATCCCAAAGATTAATAGTCATTAGAGCTAAAGCTAAAAATAAAGACAAGCTTACATTACCTAAAACTGATACTTCTCTATCAAATACATGATGAATTTTTGTAGCTGATAAAACATTTCTTAAAACCACACCTACAAAAAGACAATACACAAAAGTTGGTAAAGTAAAACCTGTATTTGTTTTAATATAAGTAGACAAAGCACTACCTATTAATAAACATAAAGCAATTAATGCCAAAGATTCTATAAAAGAAGAAGGTGTGATTAGTCTTTCTTTTTCTGGAGACTGGAAATTTAAAATCGCATCTTTATCATCATTTTGCTTTGGAACTACTAACTTATATTTATTGACTAAATATCTTGCAACAGGCCCACCTATGATACCACCTGAAATAAGCCCAAAAGTAGCACAAGCAATAGCAACAGTAGTTGCACTAGAGTAAAAATAAGGTTCTTTAATAAATTCAGCTGCCCATGCTGCACCTGTTCCATGACCGCCACTCATTGTAACAGAACCTGCTATAAGTCCCATTAGTGGATTTTGCCCCATAGCACTTGCCACACCTATGCCAACTATATTTTGCGCAAAAAGCAAGCCAACAACAACAACTAAAAAAATTGCTAATTTTCTTCCACCCTTTTTTAAAGAAGCAAAATCAGCTAACAAACCAATACTTGAAAAAAATGCAAGCATTAAAGGATCTTTCATAGATTCATCAAATTTAATATCCAATGAGAAGAAACTATGTAAGATCAAAAGAATAATCGCAGCAATCCCACCACCAACAACTGGCTCAGGGATATTATAATCACGAAGAAATTTTACCCTTTTAATGACAAATACGCCTAAAAGCAATACTATAACCATAGTAACTAGCGTTGCATAAAAATCAAATTTCATAATTCTCCTTTGTTTGATTTATTTATCAATTGTATTCTAAATGACTTTAAAACAACGCAAATAAACAACACTCTTTTCTTATAATATTACAAAATGAAACACTTTTAGTCTTTTTTACTCTGAAATTAAAACAATATTATGATATAAATTAATATTTTTAAGCAAAGATAGCTTTGCTCTGCTAAGCTCTTGGAGTGAATTTATAAACAAAGCGTCCGCATCAAGATAATCTTTTAATTCACTGCGACCTAATTCATATTTTTCTAAATATAGCTGTGTAATTTTTTCTTGATTAACATTAATGTCTTTTACTAATTTTAACAAATCATTATAATACTTGTCATTTTCATAACAAAAATTAAATTCATGGATAGTTCTTTGTAATACATCTTTATATTCAACCAAACGAGCTTGGTATGTTAATTCAGAAATTTTTACATTTTGTTTTACTCTATAAAAGTCCAAAAATGGTAAGTCAATGGCGACATTGCCTCCTAAAATTAAAAATTTAAAACTTTCATCAATATTCTTATCATTCCCATCTAAATTTCCCAATATTTTTATGCTAGGTAAAATACTTTTTTGCACACTTGTATAATCCTTGTAAGAAGCCATAAGTTGATTTAGTTTTGCTTGAACTTGTGGTCTATAAGCAAGCATTTTTAATTCTATATCAAAATTAATTTTTTGCAAAGAAAAATCTTCAAGAGTATAATTTAGCATTTTATTAATCAAATGCTCATCATCTTTACCCAGTAAGTCTTTTATATTTTTAAGAGTTAAGTCTTTATTTTGCAAATTTGTAATGATATTTTGTTTAGTGTTTAATAAAGATTTTTTAATATTTAAAAGATCTATATATTCAACTTTTCCATAATTAAGTTTAGTAGTATAAATTTCTAGCATTTGCTCTAGATTTTTTAAATGTTTGTTTAATAAATGATCTACATCATTGAAATAAATAAATTCAAAAATACTATTTATCGCTAAATTAATCGTATCAAGCTCTAAAGAGTGCAACTCATACTCACTCGCCTTTGCTAAAAATTCAGAACTAGCAACTTGATCTGAAATTTTGCCATATATATCAAGCTCATAATTTAACATAATGCCATTTGAAAAACTATGCGTTTTTGTGCCATTGTTTAAATTTTTTCTTATATTTGCACCAAAATTTCCACTCAAAGTAGGATAAAGATCTAAATTTAAAAGCTTATATCTAGCTAAGGTACTTAAAAAATTAACCCTTGCTATATTTAAGTCTTTATTATTATCAATAATAGCTTTTAAGATATTATTTAAGTCTTGATTGTTATATTTTTCCCACCAAGCCTTGCTTGCGTTAAAATCTTCAAAATATTCTTTTTTTATTTGTTCTTGAGATACTTGTTCTAATTTTACTCCTACGCAGGCATTTAAAAAAAAGGCTATAAAAAATAATAAAAATATTCTCATCTCATTCCTTTGATAAAGCACTAATAGGATTTAAATTTGCTGCATTTTTTGCTGGGAAAAATCCAAAAACCACTCCGATTAAAACCGAACTTAAAAGCCCTAAAAATACCGAATTTAATGAAAGTATCATCGTAAAACCAAAATTTAAAGAATTAAATACTTCAATGATAATAAAAGAAAGCATTACTCCAAAAATAGCCCCTAAAGAACAAATCAACACAGCTTCGATTAAAAACTGCATTAAAATATCTTCTTTTCTAGCTCCAATAGCCATTCTAACTCCAATTTCTCTTGTGCGCTCACTTACTGAAACAAGCATGATATTCATCACACCAATACCACCTACTATCAAAGATACCACTGCAATAGAAGAAATAAGTAAAGTCAAAGTAGCAGTATTTTCCTCAATGGCATTTTTAATCGCGTCAGAATTTATAGTGAAAAAATCTTTTTTTCCACGTTTAATCTCTAAAATTTTTACCATAGCTTCTTCAGCCAAAGCAGGATTTACCTCATCTTTTACCTTAGTTACTATGGCTCTTATTTGTTTATCTCCTGTGATTTTATTCATCAAAGTAGAATAAGGAGTATAAATTTTAATGGTATTTTCATCAGCTCTAAAGCCTTTATTATCTCTTTCTTTTTTTAAAACACCAACTATAGTTAAAGGTTGCTTGTTAAAAATCACGCTTTTACCTAAAACATCTTTAACGCTGATATTATCAAATAAAATTCTCAAAGCATTTTCATCTATAATGCAAATATTAGTATTATCTTTTATATCTTCATTATTAATAAACCTACCATCTACCATCACAAAACCCCTAAGTCTTAGATGATTTGGTCCTACTCCATAAATTCTAGCTTGTAAAGAATTATTCTTATAAGTTACCACCCCTATTTTACCCACATCTGCTTCTATTGCTTCTAAATAAGGCAAAGAGCTTAAGGTTTTTAAATCACTTAAATTAAGCCTTGTTCTACCTGATCGAACATCCCCCAAACCACGCCCTGAAACAACTTCTATGGTATTAGTCCCAATAGAGCTAATAGAAGCAAGTATGTTTTGTTGGGCTCCAAGCCCTAAAGCAACCACGCAAACTACTGAAGCTATGCCTATGATAATACCAAGCATAGTAAGCAAAGAGCGTAGTTTGTGTGCTACAATGGAAGTTATAGACATTTTCAAACTTTCAAAAAGCTGATTTTTAAGCAAATTAAAGCTTTTTTTCTCTTTTGGCATTAACTTAGCTTTTATTTCATCTGCTTTTTTTACACCATTATCGCTTATAATCTTACCATCTTTAATTTCTATAACTCTTTTTGCTCTAGCAGCTATTTCCCTATCATGAGTGACTAAAACTACGGTGTGTCCTTGCTCATTTAGTTTATTTAAAATTTCTAAAACCATCTTACCGCTTTTAGAATCAAGCGCACCCGTTGGCTCATCTGCTAAAATAAGCTCGCCACCATTTATCAAAGCTCTTGCTATAGAAACTCTTTGCTGTTGCCCACCACTTAGTTCATTTGGCTTAGAAAGTTCTTTATGATCAAGCTCTAAAAAAGAAAGTAATTCTTTAGCCTTTTGTGATCTTTCTTGTTTGTTTTTTCCTGCATAAACAGCAGGTAAGGCTACATTATCTTTAGCATTTAAAAGACTAAGCAAATTATATCTTTGGAAAATAAAACCAATTTTTTCGCGTCTAATTCTTGCTTTTTCATCTTTGCTTAAATTTGTAACTTCATATTGTTCTAAAAAGTATTTTCCACTACTTGGCTCATCAAGTGTGCCTATAATATTTAAAAGAGAGGTTTTACCACTTCCTGATTGTCCTATAATGGCTACAAATTCTCCCTTTTGAATATAAAGATTAATATTTTCTAAAATAGTTGTATTATTAATCTTTTTTTGTATATTTTCTAAGCGTATCATTTTTTATTTTTACCTATGATAACTAAATCACCCTCATTAATACCATCTAAAATTTGAGTATTTAAACTATCTTTGATACCTAATTTAACAGGTGTTTTTACACTTATATTATTGGCTTTTAAAATTTCTACATAATAACCACTTGTATCGCTTTTTATAGCCAAAGTTGGTATAACTAAAGTATTATTTTCTGTTTTAATAGCAATTTCATTTTCTGTACTCATACCTATGCGTAAAAAATTATTATCATTTTTTACAAAAACCCTTGCATAATAATATACAGCGCTAGTGCTAGTACTTGAGTTTGAGTTTAAATTTGTATTGCTTGTTGCATCACTTATGGTAGTATTTGCTGGATCTATACTTGAAATAGTTGCTTCATATTTTTTATCAGGCTCATTTAAAATGCTAAATTTTACCTTTTTTCCAACACTGATTTTATTAATATCAGCTTCAGCTATTTGCATACGAATTTCCATTTCACTTAAATCAGCCAAGCGCACTATACTTGGTGTATTTTGGTTTGCATTTACAGTTTGCCCCTCTTCAACTGCTACATTGATAATCTCACCCTTACTAGGTGCAGTTATAGTAGTATAAGCTAAATCTTTTTGAGCATTTTTTAAAGAAATTTCAAGTTGAGTAGTTTGAGCTTTTAAATCAGCCACATTTGCTCTTAAGGCATAAAAAGTATTTTTAAGATTTTCAAGATTTTCTAAAGAGGTAGCCTTTTTAGTATAAAGCTTTTGCTCTCTTTGGTATTGTTTAGTAGCTATATCAAGAGCAATTTTTTTACTTTCTAAATTTGCCTTTGCACTTTCAAGTCTAGCTTTGGTAATATCTAAATCATTTTGTTGTTTATCTTTATCAATTTGCGCGATTAAATCACCCTCATTAACACGATCGCCCAATTTTACATATAGTTTAGTAATTTGCCCACTAACTTGTGCACCAACATCAACTTGGGTTTTTGCATAAACTTCACCTATTGCTTCTATGCTTTGAGTAATGTCTTGTTTTTTAACCTCATAAGTTAGATAATTATATTCTTCCTTATTTGCAAAAAAGTAAAAATACACCCCTATAATAAGTATAATCAAAAATATGCTCAAATAAATTATTTTTTTCATTTTAATCCTTTAAAAACCGCATAATAAAACATTTGTGTGAAGTAAAAATAAAATTGTAGCAATAAAATATAATTTTAACAATTTTAAAGCTTATAAGATATAAGATAAATTAAACTAAAAATAAGGAAATTATATGCAAGATTATTTAAATTTAATGCAAAATCGCTCTTCTATTAGAGCATATACTCAAGAAAAAATTTCTAGAGAGAACTTAGAATATATCTTAGAATGTGCTAGATTATCTCCTAGTTCCTTAGGACTTGAGCCTTGGAAATTCTTAGTTTTTCAAAAAGATGAACATAAAAAAGAAATTGCAAAAATAGCTAACAATCAAAATCATGTAGCAAATTGTGCTGCTATTATTGTTGTGATCTCAAGAGCTGATTTTAAAGATTATTTTGAAGAAAAACTAAAAAAGCGTGGTTTAAGTCAAGAAGAGTTAAATAAACGCTTACAAACCTATAAGCCATTTTTAGACACAATGGATTTAGAACAAAGTTTTATTTATGCAAAAGAGCAAAGTCATCTTGCCATTGCAAATATTATCAATGCTGCTTATAGTTTAAATTTAGGTTCGTGTATTATCGGTGGCTTTGATAAAGATAAAATCAATCAATATTTAAATTTAGACACCGCTAAACAAAGAGTATCTATGCTCATTGCTCTAGGACATGCCCAAAAAAATTCTAGTACAGAAAAAGCTCGTTTTGCATTTAATGAAGTGGTAGAATTTAAAGATTAATCAAATATCAAAACTCCATTTAAATTTTATATAATAAAATAATATTTTTAAAATAAAATGGAGTTTTAAATGCAAGGAAATTTTTTAAAGATTTTTGGCGTATTGCCATTTTTAGCAGTAGCTTTTATTAATGCTTTTGTGGATTTAGGACACAAAATCATCATACAAAATACCATTTATAAATTTTATGAAGATAGCACCCAACTTTTTCTAACTGCTATTGTCAATGCTTTAATGCTTTTGCCTTTTATTCTTATGCTTTCACCATCTGGATTTTTAGCGGATAAATTTCCTAAAAATAAAATCATGAAAATATCTGCATTATTTTCAGTAATATTAACTTGTATTATTTGTTTGTGTTATTATCTTGGAGCATTTTGGCTTGCATTTACAATGACTTTTATCATGGGAGTGCAATCTGCCTTATACTCTCCTGCAAAATATGGCTTTATAAAAGAATTAGTAGGAAAAGAGCTTTTGGCTATGGGAAATGGAGCTGTCAATGCAGTAAGTATTGTGGCTATTTTAGCCGGTATGGCAGTATTTTCTCTAAGCTTTGAAATGCTTTTTGAGTCAAATTTTAACACTCCTTCGGATATTTTAACACAAATTGCACCTTTGGGTTTTGTATTAATAGCTTTTGCTTTATTAGAACTTTTTTTAGCTTATAAACTTCCTAGCCTAAAAGAAGAAGATAAAAATTTAAGTTTTGATAAAAAACAATATTTACAAGGAAAGCTTTTAACCTCTAATTTAAAAACAATATTTTCTCATAAAATTATTTGGCTTTGTATTGTAGGAATTTCACTTTTTTGGGCCATATCACAACTTTATTTAGTGAGTTTTCCTGTATATGCAAAAAACGATCTTTTCATAGAAAATACCTTTTATGTACAATGCTCTTTAGCTTTTTCTGGTATAGGAGTGATTATAGGATCACTTATTAGTGGTAAGTTTTCTAAAAATTACATCGAATTAGGTCTTATACCACTAGGTGCTTTAGGGGTTTTTCTAATGAGCATTTTAATGCCATTTTTAGAAAACTTACTAAGTTATAGTGTAGTGTTTTTTATTTTTGGTTTAAGCGGAGCATTTTTTATCATACCTTTAAACTCTCTAATACAATTTCATGCAAAAGAAAATGAACTAGGAAAAGTCTTAGCAGGAAATAATTTCATACAAAATATTTTTATGTTAGGCTTTTTAGCACTAGCTACTTTTGCTGCTTATGCTAAAATTGAAGTGATAAATTTGTTTTATTTTATCATCGCTGTAGCATTTTTTGGAAGCATTTATGTGCTAAGTAAATTGCCTTTTTCTTTAGTGCGTTTATTAATGAGTATAGCGTTTTTTCAACGCTACCGTTTATTGGTAGAAGGTTTTGAGAATATTCCTGAAAAAGGTGGAGCGTTATTACTTGGCAATCATATATCTTTTATAGATTGGGCTATTGTGCAAATGGCTATACCAAGAAAAATTTATTTTGTTATGGAAAAAAGCATTTATTCTAAGTGGTATATTAGAATTTTTCTTGATAAATTTGGAGTTATTCCTGTTTCAAGTGCTTCTAGCAAATCAAGCTTAGAGCTTATTGCTATGCATATTAAAAATGGAAATTTAGTTTGCCTTTTCCCAGAAGGAGTGCTTTCACGCCATGGACAGCTTAATGAATTTAAAGGTGGGTTTGAGTTAGTTTGCTCAAAATTAGAAGAACAAGATGGAGTGATTTTACCTTTTTATATTAGAGGACTTTGGGGAAGTGCTTTTTCAAGAAGTGATGAAGAATTTTCAGCAAGAAACCGCAAAATAAGCAAAAGAAAAATCGCTATTGCTTTTGGAAAAAGCTTGCCAATACACACTAAAAAAGAAGTGGTTAAAGCAAAGGTTTTTGAACTTTCATTTATTGCTTGGAAATCTCAATGTGAAAGTATGCATACTATAGCTAGAGCTTGGATAGATAGTGCTAAAAGAAATTTAAGTCAAATAGCTATTGTTGATCCTTTAATAGGTGGTATTACTTATAGAAAAATGCTTGCTTTAAGTTTAGTTTTTAGCTCTTTTATAAAAAATAGATCACATGAGTTAAATATACAACCTACCCAAGGAAGCTATGCTCCAAAAGAAGAATGTATAGGAATTTTGCTCCCTGCTTCCATGGCTAGCTCTCTTTGTAATCTAGCTGTATTACTTGCAAATAAAATCGTGGTAAATTTAAATTTCACAGCAGGTGTAAAAGCAATAAATCAAGCCATTCAAAGCTCTCAAATTCAACAAATTTATACTTCTAGAAAATTTATGGAAAAATTAGAAAATAAAGGCATAAAACTAGAATTTGAAGAGTATGTTAGAATTATTTTTATGGAAGATATTATCGCAAACTTTAAAAGACAAAAACTCAAAATCTTTTCTATGCTTGCTTTAGTAAGTATCTTACCTACTTGTTTAATAAAAGCATTATTTGCATCTAATAAACAAAACCTTGCCATAGCTGCTATATTATTTAGTAGTGGTAGCGAGGGAACACCTAAAGGAGTAATGCTAAATAATCGCAATATTTTAAGCAATATAGCCCAAATTTCAGATGTATTATGTGCAAAAAATGAAGATGTTGTCTTATCTTCTTTGCCACCTTTTCATGCTTTTGGATTAACTGTAACTACTTTTATGCCTTTATTAGAAGGGATTAAAAGCATAACACATGCTGATCCAACAGATGCGCTAGGTGTAGCAAAAGCTATAGTAAAAAATAATGTTAGTATTATGTGTGCTACTTCAACTTTTCTAGGTATTTATGCAAGAAATAAAAAACTTGATGCGATTATGTTTGAAAGCTTAAGGATTATCGTATCAGGTGCTGAAAAACTCAAAAGCGAAGTAAGAACTGCCTTTGAAATGAAATTTAAAAAACCTATTTTTGAAGGTTATGGAGCCACTGAAACCACTCCGGTTGCAAGTGTGAATTTACCGAATAAATTTGATCCTGACTATTGGATTTTACACCGTGCAAATAAAGAAGGTAGTGTAGGTATGCCTTTGCCAGGAAGTGCTATACGCATAGTAGATCCATCTACTTATGAAAGTTTAAATCATAGAGAAGATGGATTAATACTCATTGGTGGCCATCAGGTTATGGTAGGTTATTTAAACAATAAAGAAAAAACCGATGAAGTTATCAAAGAAATCGATGGCATACGCTGGTATAATACCGGAGATAAAGGCCATGTAGATGAGGATGGCTTTTTATATATAGTAGATCGTTATTCTCGTTTTGCAAAAATTGGTGGTGAGATGATATCTTTAGGAGCTTTAGAAGAAGAAATTGCTAAATTTATCAATACAGATGTAGTAAAATTTTGCGCAGTTGCGCTAGATGATGATAAAAAAGGTGAAATGGTATGCTTATTAGTAGAATGTCAAGATCAAGATTTTGAAGGAATTTGCGAAGCGATTAAAAACTCTACTATGCCTGCTATTTTTAAACCAAGTAAATATTTTAAAGTAGAACAAATTCCACTTTTAGGTTCTGGTAAAGTGGATTTAAAAGGCGCTAAAGATTTAGCTAAAATCTTACAAGAAAATTAATTCCCAAAGTAATTTTACTTTGGGGAAATTTTACAAACTATTTCTTTTAGTTTTATAATCATATTTTTTATCAAAAACAAGCTTATTATTTTCCTTAGCTACTAATTTTCCCTTAATATAAAAATACTCCAAATCGCTAGTTTGTGTTAAGATTATATCTGCCTCCATCATACAACCCTCGCGTCCTATTTGCATTGTTTGAGTAATGGTATATTGCGCGCTTAATGGGTTTTCATTTTGAAGTTTTAATTCTCTTTTTAAATTATGCTTTACTAAAACATCAACCTCATCAAATCTATAAACACCTTCTCCAAAAACTCCACCAACACCATCTGTAATACAAGTCCAAGTATCGTTTAAAATATCATAAGAAATGCTTCTATCTACCCTACCTTCTTCTAAAAGTGTTATTGGGGTCAAAGGGGCACTTTGTGCTTGCATATTGATTTTATCGCTATCTTGACCACTAAAACATGGCAAATTAAATTCACACTCATTTAAATCTAAAGTCAATATTGAAATTTTTGGCATAGGCCAAAACATAGGCCAAAAAGAATTTGCCAATGATAATCTTATCTTAGAACCCTTAGCAAATCTATATCCACAAGCATCAAGTTTGATTTGCTTTTGGATAAATTCATCTTTTTTTAAAGGTATAAATTGCTCTTTATTATCACTTAATGCAAGATTGATTACTCCATAACTTACTCTTTTTACAAAACCATCAGCTCTAACTTCACTAAGTTGAGCAAAAAGCATAGCTTTTTCTTGATCGCTTGCAATTTTTACATTTAACATAGGAAAGCCCAAGACATCCAAATCTTGTTCTAAAAAATCACTTTCAAAAACAACTGCCATCCCATCATCCAACCTTTGATCGCTAGGACTTTCTCCTAAAACACCAGCTCCCATCCACTCTCCTGATAAAAGCCCATGATTTAATGGAGTGTTAATTTTGATAAATTCACTTGATTTTTTACATGTTAATTTATGCGGATTTAAATAGTATCTTTTATAGCTAATATCATTTTTAAAATCATTTAAAGCAACAAAACGACCTTCTACTTTCTCTGTTTTTGAATTTGGCTTAGAGCTATTTTCAATATATGCTTGTATCATAGGAGCTTCAAGCACATCGTTTTCTTCATTTTTAAGCCATTTATCCCACCATTTAAGTGCTTCTTGTAAAAAACCCATTGCAGGCAAAGGTAAGCCATCATGAGGATAAACATGAGCCCAAGGACCAACGATAGCTTTTTTTGGAACTTTCAAACCATTCATTAGAGTAAAAACAGGATTAGTGTAAGAATCAGCCCATCCATCTAATGCAAAAACAGGAACTTGTATATCATCATAATTTTCCCCAACAGACCCATGCTTCCAATAATCATCTTTTAAAGTATGCCCAAGCCATAATGTGGGCCATAAAGGCATGTTCTCAAGCCTATTGAACCATTTTTTTCTACCATTTGGATCAATTTTTGGATCAACAAAGCGTGATTGATATGCAAGCATGATATTACCCCACCAAAAATTATCATTAAGCAAACATCCGCCTTTATAATGAATATCCTCATTAAACCTATCATCAGTAAAACCTACTACTATAATTGCTTTTAAATTTTTAGGTCTTCTTGCTGCAACTTGTAAAGAATTAAAGCCACCCCAAGATTTACCCATCATACCAATATTCCCATCACACCATTCTTGCTTTGCAATCCACTCAATGACTTCTAAGGCATCATCTTGTTCTTGTTTTAAATATTCATCTTCTAATAAACCATCAGATTCCCCACTTCCTCTAATATCAACCCTAACAACCGCATAGCCATTACCACTAAAATATCCGTGCATAGGCTCATCTCTGCCCCTTGTTCCATCATTTTTTCTATAAGGAATGTATTCTAATATAGCAGGAACTTTTTCTTTTACTTGAGGAAGCCAAATTCGTGATGAAAGCTTAGTGCCATCTTTTAAAACTATCCATTCATTTTCTATTACTCTAACCTTGTTTTTAAAGTTAAAAACAATTTCCTTCATTTCATCTCCTTTTTATTGTATTTTTTAATCCAAATCAAACAAAACATTACACCCAAAATAGCCATAACTATCATGATGGTAAAATATATATGAAAACCTTTTACACCTGGGTATCTATCTAATAAATCTCCAGCAAGTAATGGTGCAAAAACTTCAGGCAAATACCCAAAAGTAGATACAATACCTATAGCCATACCCGCTAAATGTATAGGAATTTTTCCCTCACTAAGTAAAGAATAATAAATTCCAAAATTAGAATACATAGCTATATAAATTATGACACAAGCAGAAGTTAAAACACTCATTTGTAAAAATCCATTTAATTTTGAACTAAGCATTAAAAAAATAACACCAATTCCCATTAAAATAAAGCCTATCATCATTATTTTAGCTTTTCCATATCCATCTGCTATAAATCCACCCACTACAGAAGAAACCGGACGAATATATTGAGCCAATACCGTTAAAATAGCTGCAAAAACAGCAGAAGTTCCTATAACATTGCTTGCATAAGGAGTAAAATAATAAAAACTCATGTTAAAAAAATATGTACAAAAAGTAATAGCAACCACAAGCCAAAGAGCAGAATTTTTCAAAAGAAAAACCAAGTCTTTGATTTTAATCTTCTCACTTTGCTCATTAATATCATCTTTCAAAAGAAAAAACAATAAAATAGCACTTACAATAGGAGCTATAGAATAAAACACAATAACCATTTCTATACCTTGTGCGGCTAAGGCTTTTGTTTGAAAATATCCAAAAATACTCGTAGCTATAGCCAAATGTGCAGCACCAACAACTCCTCTACCGCCTTCAAAAATTCCATAAGCCCTTGCTTGTTCTTTAGAATTTGCTAAGCTCCTTACTATTTTCATCAAAGAAGGCCAAAAAGTTAATAATGAGGTAATCCCCCAAATTCCATAAATAATCAAAAGTGCATTTAAAGAAGTAAAATATAAATGCAATAAACCACCAAGTCCTGTAGCAATTAAAGAAAAAATCAATAACTTTTTTGGTGCAAAACGATCTGCTAAATAACCTCCTAAAGCATAAGAAAACAAACCAAGCAATCCATAAGCACTACCTAAAAGCCCCATTTCAAAATTATTTAAATGATAAAGACTCATATAATCATCATAATAATACTTTCTAAAATAAGGCAAACCATAAATAATAGATCCGCAAAAGGATAATAACAATAATGTTAAAAAATTATTTTTTAAACTTTGTCCTGTATTTTGTCCCATCAAAAACTCCTTTTGCATACTATATATAATTTTTATGTTTTTTTTGCTTTTATATAAGTGATTTTATGCAAAAAATATTATAATAATATATTTTTTACACATTTTAATCTACTTTATTATAAAATTTTATTAATTTAATAATTTATAAGCATAAAAAATTTATTTACAAAATAAAAATAATTTCTGTTTTTTATTTTTTATTATTGTTTTTTTGATACATTTACATAAACTAAAAATTAAAAAAGGGAAATAATGAAAATTTTTGATATGGTAGTTATTGGCGCTGGCCCTGCAGGTATTGCAGCAGGAGTAGAAGCTAAAATAAAAAATAAAGAAGTTATTGTTTTAGAAAAAGCTGATGCGATTTGTCAAACCTTAGTAAAATTTTACAAAGAAGGTAAAAGAGTAGACAAAGCTTATAAAGGTTGTGATAGCACAAATCACGGGCATATAAATTTTGAAGATGGAACTAGAGAAAGTACGATAGAAACTTTCCAAAATGCTATCAAAGAGCATAATCTTGAAGTAAAGCTTTCTAGTGAAGTTGAAAGTGTTAAAAAAGATGGAGAAAATTTCATCGTTAGTACTGCAAATGAAAATTATATTTGTAAAAATGCAGTTATTGCCATAGGTAGAATGGGTAAGCCAAATAAACCAAACTATACTTTACCTATAACTTTAACTAAAATCATCAATTTTAATGCAAATTCAACAAGCCAAGATGAAAAAATCTTAGTTGTAGGCGGTGGAAATTCAGCAGCAGAATACGCTATAGATTTAGCTAAAAATAACGATGTTACACTTTGCTATAGAAGAGAAACTTTCTCAAGATTAAATGATATTAATCTTGAAGATATTCAAAAAGCTTTTGAGCAAGGCAGTGTAAAAGCAAAACTCGGCATAGATATAACTGGTATTGAAGATGAAAATGGTAAAGCTAAAGTAAATTTCACTAACAATACAAGTGAAATTTATGATCGCATTATTTATGCTATTGGTGGTTCAACCCCGCTTGATTTCTTACAAAAATGCTCTATAGAAGTTGATGAAAAAGGTGTGCCAAGCTTTGATGAAAATAAAGAAAGCAATGTAAAAGGATTATTTATCGCAGGTGATATAGCGAGTAAAAACGGAGCTTCTATTGTAGTGGGTTTAAATGATTCATTTAAAATCTGCGATCATCTTTATAAATGCTAAAACTCTTTCAATATTCAAAAGGCTATCGTTATAATAATGATAGCCTTTTACTTTTTGACTTTTTATCTAAAAATAACTTAAAAGGAAATATCCTTGATATAGGATGTGGATGTGGAATTTTAGGACTTTTAGTAAAGCAAAAATTTCCAAATTCAAAAGTTTATCTACTAGATATTCAAGAGCAAAATATCAAACTAAGTTATAAAAATGCTAAAGAAAATAAACTTGAAATTCAAAGCATTTGCGAAGACTTTTTAAACTATAAAAGTGATATAAAATTTGATTTTTTGATCTCTAATCCTCCATTTTATAAAAAAAATACACAAAAAAGCCAAGATTTGCATTTATGTATATCAAGATATCAAGAATTTATGCCGCTTGAGAAGATGTTTGCTAAAATAAATACTTTAATCAAGCCAAATGGTAGTTTTTTTATGTGCTATGAGGCAAGTTTTTTAGATGAAATTTGTGCTTATTTAAAACAATTTAAATTAAAACTAGTTTCTCTTCAATGTATTCACACCAATACACAAACTAATGCAAGGCTTGTTTTAATGCATATTAAAAAAAATAATAAAAGCCCTTGTGTGATAATGCCTACGCTTTTTATGTATGAAAATAATGTTTTAAATCCAAAAATTAGCGAAATTTATGAAAATACAGGAACTATAAGCTATGATATGTGAAAAAAACTTTGATTATTCTTTTGATGAAAATGCTTGTAAAACATGCGGTGGAAAATGCTGCACTGGAGAAAGTGGATATATCTATGCTAGCAAAGAAGAGCTAGAAGCTATTGCTGCTTTTTTAAATTTAAACTTTGAAGCCTTTAAAGAACAATACCTTATCAAAGTTGGATTTAAATATAGTTTTAAAGAAGTAAAGCATGAAAATGGCTATCGTTGTATTTTTTTTGATACAATGTATAAAAAATGTTTAATTTACAAGCATAGACCAAAACAATGTAAAACTTTTCCATTTTGGGAGTATTTTAAAACACACAAAGAGGAGTTGAAAGAAGAATGTATAGGGGTTTGCTTTCACTAATTATCGTTTTTATCCTAACAAACCTTGCTTTGGCTAAAAGCGAAGATAAAATCTTACAAGCACTCATTTATGAAGAACATGGACAGTTTCAAAAAGCATGTGATATTTATACAAATTTATTTCATGAAAATAATGAAAGTATCTATTTGCAAAAAGCATTGCTTTTAGCTTTGGGTGCTAACTTAAAACAAAAAGATGAACTTTTAAAAGCCTCTAAAGAATTTTTAAATCATACGGCTATTGCAAGATTAAATGCTTTGCATTTTTTTGAAATAGGAGATTATAAACAAGCCGAAACTATACTTTATAAACTCATTAAAGAAGAGCAAGATTATAGAAACTATGAAATACTAGGTGATATTTTTGCTAAAAAAGCTTTATACACCAAAGCTTTAGAGCAATACAATCTTGCTTATAAGCTTTTTGAACATGAAAATTTATTACTTAAAATAGTTGAAATTAATATTAAAAATAAAAATATTGATCAAGCTAAAAAAGCTTTAGAAGAATTTGTAAAAAATTCACAATGTACTCTTAAAACATGCACCCTACTTTTAAAAATTTATCAAGAGCAAAAAAACAATAAGGCAAGCATTCAAACCCTTGAAAAACTATATAAACTCAACAATGATATTAAATATATATATGCTATGATAGAATTACTAGTGCAAGAAAAAAATTATAAACAAGCTCTAAATTTAGTCCAACAATACAACATAGATCCTGATACTAAAATTTTCTTATATACACAAACAAAAAATTATAAAAAAGCTTACGAAATAGCTTTAAAACATTATGAACTTAGCAAAGATAAAAAATACCTTTCTATGGCAGGGGTTTTAGAATTTGAAATTTATATGGATTCTAAAAGTAAAAAAATCACGGATCCAAAAATTCTAGCTTCTATTATGAAAAAATTTGAACAAAGTGTAGATGTGCGTAGCGATGCTTTATATCAAAACTACTATGGCTATGCCTTAATCGAATATAATATTGATATTGCAAAAGGCATAGAATTAGTAGGCTGGGCGCTTGAACAAGAACCACAAAATCTTTACTACCTAGACTCTTTAGCTTGGGGCTATTATAAACTTAAAAATTGCAAAAAAGCTTATGAAATTTTACAAAAAACATTCCACGATAAAGAATTTGCAAATTCCCAAGAAAGCAAAGATCACTTAAAGGCCATTGAAAAATGTTTAAAACAATAGATTTAAAAGATCATTTTTCAAAAACACAAAAAATTCTAGAAAATAAAAAAGAAATTTTTCCTTATGATATGCTAGGCAGAAGCCTAGCTTCTAATGCTTTTTATCCTAAAGATATTTACACACTTTTGCTTGAAAGAAAACTTTCGCATTTTTTATACTCCAAAGATTTAAATTTTAATCATGAAAATTTTGATGCTATCGTTTTACCAACAAGTCCTTTGCTTAATCAAGACATACAAAATTTAAGTCTTTTTAGACGCTATCATGAAAAACCCATTGTGCAATTTGACTTTATTTTTGATGAATATCAAATTTTAGAAAGCTTGGTATATGGAGCTGATGCGTTTATTGTATTTCCTAAAATGCTAAAAACTATGCAACTAAAAAAACTTTATAATTTTGCAATACATCTTGGCTTAGAGGCCATTTTTTATATTGAAAGCAAAAGCGATCTTAATAATGCTATTTTAGCAGGAGCTAGAATTTTTTTATTAGAAGATGAAAAGCTATTACCTTTGATACCAAAAAATAAAGCTCTTATAAGTAAAAATATCAAAAATCTACATGCTTGCATAAAGGAGAGTTGATGGAGTATTTATACGCACCTTGGAGAGATGTTTATTTTAATAATAAAGATAAAAATTTTTGTCCTTTTTGTCATTGTAAGTATGAACTTAATGAAGATGAAAAACTTGGGGTAATTTTTAGAGCTAAAGAATGTTTTGGCATTATGAATAAATACCCTTATAGTCCGGGTCATTTCATGATTATCCCTTATGAGCATTTAGAAAATATAGAAGATTTAAATAATGATACATGGCTAGAAATTAGCCATTTTGTGCGTATTGGAGTTAAAATTTTAAAAGAAAACTTTCATGCCAAGGGTGTTAATATAGGTATGAATTTAGGCAGTGCAGCAGGAGCTGGCATAGCGCCGCATTGTCATTATCATTTAATCCCAAGATGGCAAGGGGATACAAATTTTATCACTACCATAGGACAAACTAGAGTTTGTGGGAGTGATTTGGAAAAAGTTTATACCACCTTATGCAAAGCTTTTAAAGACTATGTATAAAGAAGTTGATTTTGAAAATTTTTTAAAATTTAATTTTGATCTTTTAATTGATGTAAGAAGTCCCAAAGAATACAAACTTGCTCATATAAAATCTGCGCAAAATTACTACGCATTAAATGATAATGAATTTGAAGAAATAGGCACACTTTATAAGAAAAATAAAGGCTTAGCTAAAGCAAAAGGTGCAAGTTATATTTGTAAAAATATGAGTGAACATATTAATAAACTTTATCAAAATTATAAAATAGGTTCTTTGGTGGGAATTTATTGTGCAAGAGGTGGTAAAAGATCAAAAGCTATTGCTTTAATCTTAGCTGAACTTGGTTATAGAGTTGTAAGATTAGAAGGTGGATACAAGACCTACAGAAGTTATGTGAGTGAGTTTTTTAGGAAAGATTTAAATATTGAGTTTTTATGTCTTTGTGGTAATACAGCAAGCGGTAAAAGTGATTTAATCGAAACTTTAAATAATGCTTTAAATTTAGAAAAACTAGCTAATCACCAAGGATCAAGTTTTGGTAAAATTTATGGAGAACAACCAAGCCAAAAAGCCTTTGAAGATAAGTTGTTTTATTTTTTAAAAGATTATACTCACAAAACTTGTTTTATAGAAGCTGAAAGCAGACAAATTGGAAATTTAACTATCCCACTAAATTTATACAATAGTATGCAAAAAGCTAAGAAAATTTGGTGCGAGTGTGATATAAATTTACGCATTCAAAGAGTTTTAAAAAACTATACTCCAATGGATAAAAAAGTATTTTATCAATGCGTTGAAAAAATATCACCTTATATCAGCAAGGATTTTAAATTAAGACTTTGTAAAAATTATGAAGAAAATAATTTAGAACTTTGTGTAAAAATGCTTTTTGAATATTATGATAAAGTATATAAAAAACCTGCAAAAATTGATTATTTTATAAATAGCTCTAATTTAAATGAAGCTAAAAAATATCTTATGAGTTTAAACTCATAAAATTATATTTACAAAAATTACAAAAATAATACTTGAAAGAATTCCAGCAACTGGTAAAGTAATAACCCAAGCTAAACCAATAGGTTTCATCATACCCCATTTAGCATCTTTATTAAACACCCCTATACCCAAAATAGCGCCGATTAAAATATGGGTTGAGCTAACTGGAATTCCAAGTTGAGTTGCTAAAAGTATAACAATACTTGCACCAAGTTCAGCACTAAAGCCTGTTGTTGGCTTAATTTCTGCTAGTTTTGAACCAACAGTTTGAATAACTTCTTTACCTAAAAACCAAAGTCCAATAACCAAAGCTATACCAAACATAAGCATTACAGCAAATGGCACTGGCGAACTTGGATTAATGGTATTATTTTTAAGCACATCTAAAATCGCAGCAAATGGTCCAAGAGCATTAGCTATATCATTAGCTCCATGCGAAAAAGCAAAACTAGAAGCAGTAAAAATTTGAAACCACGAAAAAATCTTTTCTATAGTTTTATTTACTTCAGTTTTTTTCATCAATCTTACAACAGCCAAAGTAACTATATAAGCAAAAATAGAAATAATAGAAACTATCCATAAATTCTGTACCATATCTAAAGTAGAAACTTTATTTAAACCTTTAAATAAAAACATTGACGCTATTATTAAAGCAGCTATCCCTGCAACCAAAGGAACATGAAATTTCATTTTAGAAAAAACATCGATATTTTTTTCTTTTTCTTTTAATTCTTTAATTTTTAACTTATATTCACTTCTTTTTTCATCATCATCTAAAACAATGGCACTTAATTCTTTAATTTGCTCTTCTTGACTTTTGTTTTTTAAATTGATAAAAAAATTTTCTTTAAACTCCTTTTTTTCTTTTTTAATTTCTTTTATTTGCATATTAATCAAAGCCGAAGGTTGAAGTATTTTTTTATAAATATAAGCATAAATTAAATACGCCACAAGTCCACCAAGTAAAGGAGAAATAACCCAACTCATAGCTATTTTATAAATACCATTCCAATTTACCATAGAAAAAGCTTGGTCTTGATCAAAAAATACAAACCCCATAGCTATACTTGAACCTACAATACCACCTATAATGCTATGAGTAGTAGAAACTGGAAGTCCTTTTTTTGTTGCTATAAATAACCAAATACCTGAACTTAGCAAAGCTGAAAGCATAACACATACAAACACCATAGGATCAACACTATCTGGTAAAACCACTATACCACTTCTTATAGTATTAGTTACTTCCCCACCTGCAAACACAGCCCCACTTAATTCAAATACTGCTGCAATAATTAAAGCTTGCTTGATAGTAACTGTCTTAGCTCCCACGCTAGTGCCAAATGAATTTGCAACATCATTACCGCCAACATTAAAGGCCATAAAAATTCCAAATACACTAGCAAGAATAAATAATATCATGGAATTATTAGGAATGTAATTATAACCCCAAACAAAAAAACACAAAACGCTTACAATAAAAATAAAAAATGCAATGGTATTGTCTTTACTCAAGCATTCTCCTTAAGAAATTATTTTAAGAATATTTTAGTAACTTTTACTTATTTTTTTCTTTGATTTGTAAAAATTGTAAAGCAGATTTTACTGCTTGCATATAACTTTGTAAGTTTATTTTTTCATTTTTATAAGCCCTATCATAAGCTGTTCCATGATCAACACTAGTTCGAATTATGGGTAAATTTAAACTCGCATTAATACTTTTATCAAAATACAAAGCTTTTAAAGGTGCTAAAGCTAAATCATGATACATACTGACTAAATACTTGCATTTACTTAATGCAAAAGGAGTAAAAGCACTATCGGCCACTAAAGGCTCACTTAAAAAAATATTTTCCTTATAAGAAAACTCTTTTTCTTTTTGACTTAAAAAATATTCATTTTCTAAATTTTGTAAATTTAATGCATGATCTTTTAAAAATACATTTGCCATTCTTATAGCTTTTTTTATTTCCTGCTCTTCTTCTCCGCCTATTACGCCATTATCACTTGCATGAGGATTAAAACCCAAAACTCCAATTTTTTCAAATAAAGTGCATTGATAAAAATTAATTAAAAATTTCGCAAGTTCAAAAGCCTTAATTTCTTTATAAACATCTCTTAAAGGCATATGCTCAGTATATAAAGCCACAAAAAGCTCATCACACCCTAACATCATAATAGCATCTTGTTTGAAAAAATCTCTTAGTGCCTCAGTATGACCTTTATAGCTCACTCCCCCCATTTGCCAAGTTTTTTTATTAATCGGTAAAGTTACTAAAGCATCTAAAAATAAATGCGTGCAATAACTAGCTCCTTCAAAACTTAAAAAAGAATAAGCTCCACTTTTAGCGTCTAAATTTGCAGGATTTAACTCAAAATCAAAATCAATAATTTTATTAGCTTGATACGAAAACTCATAAATTAAAAAATTTTCTTTTTCTTCTTTAAAGGCAAAATGTGGTTTTAAAGCATTAGAAATTTCAACTAAATTGATTTTAGATTTAGGATTTATTTTCAAAAGCTTACTTGCTTTTTGAAATAATTCATAATGTACAAAATAATATGGCTCACAAATTTTTACTAGCTCATCATGACAAGATAATAAAATTTGCATACCTATACCATTTAAATCCCCTATGCTAATAGCAATTTTTTTCATCTTTTAATCAAAGCTTTCATTTGCAATATAGCTTTTTCTAAGCCTACAAAAACCGATCTTGCTACTATGCTTTGACCTATATTTAACTCTTCTATTTCTAAAATATCCACAATATTTTTTACATTTTTATAATTAAGCCCATGACCAGCTGCCACTCTTAAATTTAAACCCTTAGCCAAACTCGCACTTTGTTTTAATCTTTGGAGTTCATTTTCTAAAAGCTTTTTAAGTTCATTTTTACTTAAAATTAATTCAGGCAATGCATAAGAAGTTTGATTGATATTGGTATATAATGCATTATAAATATTAGCATACAAGCCTGTATGAAGCTCTATAAAATCAGCATTTAAAGAAGATGATTTATTAATATCTTCTAAATTTGGATCAATAAACAAAGAAACTTCGATTTGCTCTTGCTTTAAAGCATTAATGGCTTCTTGTAATTTTTCATTGTCTAAATTTAAACCACCTTCTGTTGTAAGCTCTTGTCTTTTTTCAGGTACTAAAGTAACGCGCGAGGGTTTGTATTTTAAAGCATATTCTATCATATCAATAGAGCATTCTAAATTCACTACACACTTGCAATATTTTAAGATATTTTCTAAATCAAACTCATTAGCATGACGACGATCTTCTCTTACATGGATAGTGATTTGATCAGCTAAATTTGCACTCAAAAACGCAGCTTCAAGCAAATCAGGATCATTTACTTTTCTAGCTTCTCTTAAAACTGCTATATGATCGATATTAACCCCTAAAAGCATAAGTTTTCCTTATAAGTTTTTTGCTATTATACTTTAAATTTTTTAAGGAGAGCTAGTGCTAGGTATTGATATGGGTTCAAATACATTAAGAGCTGTTTTGATGGATGAGAATTTTAATAAATTAAAAAGCGAAGAATTTATCATAGGAGCAGCTAAAAATATGCAAAATGACACCATTAGTGATGAAGCTATAGAAAGAATTTTTAGCGCTTTAAAAATCTTAAAAGAAAAAAAATATGACTTAAGTCAAGCTAAAGCAGTCGCCACAGCTGCTTTTAGAAAAGCAAAAAATACTAAGCTTATTTTTGAAAAAATTCAAAAAGAATTTAAACTTGATATAAAATTAATCGATGCAAAAACCGAAGCAAAACTAAGCGTTTTAGGTATGCAAGAGCGTCTTAAAGCTCTTAAACTTTTTAGAAAAGACTTAAGTTATTGTGATTTGGGCGGTGCTTCTTGTGAAATTTCAAATGATAAGTTTAGCAAAAGTTATGATTTTGGAATCATTAGTTTTTATGAAAGAATGCATTTTAAAGCCATAAAACCAAATGCTTATGTAAGTTTTTTTAAAAAATATCCACAAAATCTTGTGCGTATTAAAGATGAAAAATTAAAAATTCATCTAAGCCCCTACCCTGCGCATTTAAAGCAACTTGCCTTAAAAGCTTTTAATCTTAGTAAAGATATAAAATTAAAAGGAAATTTTTTCATACTAAATTCAGGAGTACCTACCACACTTTGTGCTTATAAACAAAACATAAAATACAAAGACTACCTAGAAGAAAGTGTAAATGGTAAAATACTCAAACGCAAAGATTTTTTTGATTTTGCATTAAAAATTTGGAATTTAGAACAAGAAAAAGCTAAAATTTATCTTGGAGAAAATAGAAAAAAATACCTCATAGCAGGCTCAATGATACTTTTTGCTTTATTTAATAAGCAAAAGCTCATTGTGATTGATGATGGTGTTAGAGAAGGTGTGTGTATAGCACATTTTAAAAATATCAAATTTTAAAGGAGAAAAAATGAGTTTAAAAGATCAAATTTTAGAAGATATCAAAGAAGCTATGCGTAATAAAGATGATTTTAAAAGAAACACTTTAAGAACGCTTAATGCTAGCTTTAAACAAATAGAAGTTGATGAGAGAATCACACTTAATAATGAAAGAATATATAAAATCATTGCGAGTGAGATTAAAAAACGAAATGAAGCCGCACTTGCTTTTAGCAAAGGTTCTAGAGAAGATTTAGCACAAAAGGAACTCCAAGAAGTAGCTATTTTAAGTGCTTATTTACCAAAACAACTTAGCGATGAGGAATTAGAAAGTGAGCTAAAAAAACTTATAGAAAAACTACAAATTAGCTCTTTAAAAGAACAAGGTATTTTGATGAAAGAAGCTAAAGCAGCTTTTGGTGCAAGCGTTGATGGTAAAAGACTTAATGAAATGGTAAGAAAGCTTTTAGCATGAAAAAAGTTTTAACACTTTGCGCCTTAGCTTTAAGCTCTTTTGCTTATACTCAATATGAATTACATCCTAGCTTTAAAGCTTATTTTAAAGACTGCTCTTTATTAATGGATAAATATTATTATATTAATTGTTATGATTATAATTATAAAGGCACCAAGGCAATTGCTTATAAACTAGAAGCTAAAATTTTAAATCAAGGACACATCAAAAAACGCCCAAAATTTAAAGATGATACCAATATTCCTAAAAAGTATAGAACTTATTGGGAGGATTATCTAAGAAGTGGTTATACAAGAGGGCATGTTGTACCAAATCAATCCATGAATGCAACCCCACAAGCCCAACTTAGCACTTTTTTAATGAGCAATATCACTCCGCAAAAAAAAGATATTAATGCAGAAATTTGGAATGAAATCGAACAAAGAGAAAGATATTTAGCAAAGAAAAATAAAGAATTAGAAGTCTTAAATTTAGTACTTTATGATGATAAGCCAAAACGCATTAAAAACAACATAGCCATTCCTAGTTTTTATGTCAAAATTCTTAAGGTTAAAAATTTCAGCGAATGTTATAAAGTGCCAAATAATGATAATTTTGCAAGATTTGATAGAAATTATTTTAAGGAAGATTGTAAAAAATATATTGATTAAACTAGAAGCAACAAGGCTTCTAGTTTAGTTTTTACTCAACTTCAGCATCGATTACATCATCTTCTTTTTTCTTTTGAGCGTTTGGTTCTTCTTTTTTATACATATTTTCTGCTAATTTATGAGAAACTTCACTTAAAGCTTTCATTTTGCCTTCGATTTCTTCTTTAGAAGCATTAGCATTTTTCAATGTCTCTTTTAACTCATCTAAAGCTTTTTGAATATTTGCTTTATCATCATCACCTACTTTATCTCCAAGCTCACTTAAAGATTTTTCTACTTGATGTACCAAACTATCAGCAGCATTTCTAGCTTCTACTGCTTCTTTGCGTTTTCTATCTTCTTCTTTGTGAAGCTCTGCATCTTTTACCATATTATTGATTTCTTCTTCACTTAATCCACTTGAACCTGTGATTTTAATCTCTTGAGCCTTACCTGTAGCTTTATCTTTTGCACTAACTGTTAAAATACCATTTGCATCAATATCAAAAGTTACTTCAATTTGTGGCATACCACGAGGTGCTGGTGGAATTCCTTCAAGATTGAAATTTCCTAAAGATTTATTATCACGGCTAAATTCTCTCTCACCTTGTAAAACATTGATAGTAACTGCGCTTTGATTATCTTCAGCAGTTGAGAAAACTTGCTCTTTTTTAGTTGGTATAGTTGTACCTTTTTCGATGATTTTAGTCATCACACCACCTAAAGTTTCAATACCTAAAGAAAGCGGAGTAACATCAAGCAATAATACATCTTTAACATCACCTTTAATAACCGCACCTTGAATTGCCGCACCTATTGCAACAACTTCATCAGGATTTACTGATTTATTAAGCTCTTTTCCAAAGGCTTTTTTAACTTCTTCTTGTACTAGTGGAACACGAGTAGAACCACCCACCATAACGATTTCTTTTACTTCACTTTTATCAAGCCCTGCATCTTTTACTACTTCATTAATTTTGCTAATAGTTTCAGCAACTAAACCATCAATCATACTTTCAAATTTAGCTCTTGTTAGAGTTTTAGTTAAGTGTTTTGGGCCACTTGCATCAGCTGTGATAAATGGTAAATTAATATTAGTTTCATTAGCTGAACTCAATTCTTTTTTAGCATTTTCAGCTGCTTCTTTTAACCTTTGTAAAGCCATTACATCGTTTTTAAGATCAATACCTGTTTCATCTTTAAACTCATTTGCTAAAAAGTCGATTAATTTATTATCAAAATCATCACCGCCTAAAAATGCATTACCGCCTGTTGCTAAAACTTCTACAACATTATCACCTGTTTCAAGCACAGTAACATCAAATGTACCACCACCTAAATCATAAACTACAATTTTTTCACTTTCTTTTTTATCAAGTCCGTAAGCTAAAGCCGCTGCAGTTGGTTCGTTGATAATTCTTAATACATTCAACCCTGCAATTTGTCCTGCTTCTTTTGTAGCTTTTCTTTGTGCATCATTAAAATACGCTGGAACAGTAATAACCGCATCTTCTACTTTTTCACCCAAGAAAGCTTCTGCATCTTCTTTTAATTTCATTAAAACTTTTGCTGAAATTTCTTGTGGAGTATAAATTTTACCTGCTATTTCAATCGCACAAGCCCCATTTCTCTCTGTGATATGATAAGGTAAGCGATTTTTAGCTTCTTTTGCTGCTTCTTCATTGATCATCAAACCCATAATTCTTTTTATAGAATAAATAGTTTTTTCAGGATTAGTCACAGCTTGACGCTTAGCGCTATCTCCAACTAAAACTTCTCCCTTATCTGTAAAAGCAACTACTGAAGGAGTAGTGTTTTTACCTTCTTTATTTGGGATAACTTTACTCTCGCCTCTTTCATATACACTCACACAAGAATTTGTTGTACCTAAATCTATACCTATAACTTTTGCCATTTTTTATCCTTTTTATTAAATTTTATTTTGCAACACTAACTTTTGCTGATCTAATTACTCTATCATTCATCATATAGCCCTTTTGTAAAAGTTGGATAATATGATTACTTTCATGATCGGCGCTTTCAACATGAAACATCGCTTCATGTAAATTTGGATCAAACTCACCATTTGCTTCTATTGCTTTAACCATATGTTTTTCAAGTTTTTTCAAAAGCAAGTCTAAAGTGTTTTGAACCCCTTCTTTTATTTTCAAACTTAATTCATCATTAGCTTCTACATTAATAGCCGCCTCTAATGCATCAACTACATCAAGCAAATCTTTAGCAAAACTTTCATTTGCATAAATTGTTGCTGAAATTTTTTCTTTTTCCATTCTTTTTTTGATATTTTCAAATTCAGCATTTGCTCTTAAATAAGTATCTTTTAACTCATTATACTCTGCTTGAAGTTTTTCTAATTCATTGTTTTGATTTTCTGAATTTTCCACTGCTTCTTCTTGCATTTGCTCATTTTGCTTTTCTTCGCTCACGCAGCCTCCTTTATAATATTTAACATTGTTTTAAAATCAGAATACACACTACCAGCAAAAACCACATTAGATTCTTTGCCTAAAAATGTACTCTTAAGCTTTAATCCCATAAAACCCTCTTCAAATAAAGGATCAAATTGCAATTTATCGTTAAAATAAAATCCAATTTGAGGAGATAAAAGCTTAGCAAATTCATCATTTTGATAAATTTGATAAGCTTTACTCTCATTATATCTATAATAAACCATAGCTTCTTTTAGCATAGTTATTTTTTCCAATAACTCTTTAAACTCAACTCTAAAAGCTAAATTTTCAATACTTTTTAGATCAAGTCCTATAAGTCTTTGTAAGAAAACCAGACTATCTTGGCTAAATCTTAAAACCAACTCATTTTGTCCAAAATCAAGTATGATAAATTTATCATTAACCTTGGTAATATCTTGTAAAATAAGCTCATCGCCACCATAAACTAAGGTATAAATTTCAAACTTATCAAGCAAAAACTCTAATAATGCAAGATCGTTAATCACAATCTCATCTTCGCAAAGTTGCTCATACCAATAAGCCTTCATAGCACTAAAAGTTGGTATGCGACCACTGCTAATATGAAGTTGCGTTAATACACCCTCATCGCTTAATTTTTTAAAATAAACTCTTATAGTAGAAGCAGGTATGCTAACTTTATGATTTAACTCATTAGAACCCACAGGGTTATTACCCTCTAGATAGGTTTCAATGATAGTTTTTAAAATTAAATCTTTTTTACTATAAGACTTCACTATAAAACCTTAAATTTTTTATTTTAGCACTCAATGTTTTTAAGTGACAAAATAATTATACAACTTTAGTATAATAATGTCAAGTTATTTTTAAATAAAAATATTTAAAATTATTTAGTCTATATAACTAAAGTTTATTTAGCCATTTATATATAATATATAAAAACTTATTTTTCAGTTTTTTTAAAAGAAAAGATAATATAATTGCGTCTAGCAATATTTTTTAAAAGGTTTATAATAATGAAAAATCTTACTTTAAGAGAAAAGCAAGATCTTGAAGCTTATGTGTTTTCCAATATAGAAAGAAAAAAAATGGCTTTAAGTAGAATTTTAAAGTTATATTATTTAAGATTTTTTAGACTAGTTTTTTAATTTATATTTTCTCATACCCTTTTTTGTGAAAGATAAGTCTTTAAAATCAGGGGATGAGATTAACTCCATACAAGTTTTATCCAAATTTTCCATTCCACTTACTTGCATACTAGCTTGCAAATTTTCATCTAAATATAAATCAAAAATTACACAAGCTTGATTATTGACCTTGTAGAGAATTTTTCCACCTTTTTTCTCATCTAGTTCATACGCTTGTAATTTATCATTTTTACTCATTCTCTTAATTTCATTTGCAAAAGATTGATGCAAGGTATAATAAATCATAAAATCGCGCATAATATTTTTAATATCAGCAATTTCTTTTTTTAGTTTTGATAAATCTTTAGTGTATAAACTTATAAATTGCGTATTTAAGTATTCATTTAGACTTTTTTCGTTTAAATTTTCACACAATGGATAAATTTTAACCACAAAAGCCTTATCTTTAGCAAGTACTATATCTACACAAGCTTGTTTGTTTTGTTTGTATTCTAAAAATAAAGCTTGACTAGAGCTTAAATTTAGCGTGTTTTGTTTATTATAAGCAAAATCACTTAAATCTTCATAGATATTTGCATAAGAAAAAATTCCTATAAAAAGCAATAATAAATTTTTCATTCAAATAAATCTTTATGATGAATTTTTAAGTACTCCACTACTTCTAAGATCTCATCAACTCCTTCTTTTTGGGTATTATGACAAACTTCATCAATACAATCAATATAAACTCCAATTGCTTTTTCTAATTTTACTCTTTTTACCCCAGCAAACAAGAGCATTGCTTCTAAAACTATACTTAATTCATATTGTAAATTTTCTATTTCTTCTTTAAAATCATGATTTGTTTTCATTATTTTCCTTTAATTCTTTACTTTTAATTAAATCTACAAATTGTGCTTTTATAAAATCATAATTAGAGCTATCTTTATACGCAGCAAATAATCCTCCGCTAGCATTTTTATGCCCTCCCCCATTGACCAAACTTTTAGCCATCAAACTCACATCGATTTTATTATTTGCTCTAAAACTTAAGGTTTTTCTCGAACTAAGATCAACAAAAAAATCAAAATCAGGATTTTGCATTAAAAAATCATTTCCAATTACGGAAGTATTGCCTATATTTGAAGTTAATAAACCTTTACTTCCTTTATAAAATACACTAAATTTTTCTTTATTTACACTTAATCTTTCTACCACAAATTTAGAAATTAAATTGCTTAAAGTATCATCATTTTCTTTTTTAAAAAAAGATTTTTTTAAGCCATGCAAATCATCATCTAAATTAATATGAGCATTTTTTTGATGAATGTATTTTCTACAAACATCAAAAAGATAAAAAAGATATTTGATATTTTCTTGTGCAAACATTACCCTATTGATTTCTTTTGCTCCAGAAACCATACCAAGTAGTACTTTTCCAAGTTCAAAATTCTCATCTTCACTCAACCAAATATCTACTGCATTTACCACATCCACAAATTCTAACAAAGCCTTATTTTCACCATAACATTTACTAAAAAAATCATAAACAATCTTAGTAGCACATCTTTTATCATCTAAAAAATACCAAGGATATTTTTGCATACATTCTAAGCCACTTTGATGATGATCTAAAAGTAAAAGTTTGATTTTTTTGCCTTCTATGGCTTTTTGAAAATCTTCACATTGACTTAATGTTAAATTTAAATCCGTGATTAAAATCACAAATTCTTCATTAGGATTTTGCTTTAAATCTTCCTCTATATTTTTAAAAATCACATTAAAATTTTCATTAATCTCTTTACCATAATTAGAATTATAAAAATAACAATTCTTAAAATAAAAATCTAGCACATACTGACAAGCATAGCCATCTAAATCCGTATGTGAAAGATGATAAATTTTCATATTTTTCCTTTATAAATTATCAACTTTTATGATACCTTCTGTTTCAAACTTGGTATTTTCTGCAATCTCAGCAAAACTTAAGACCGTAATATTAATACCAAAATTAGAACAAATATCAGCAATGAATTTTCTAAGTTGCGGCTCAACACAAAGCAAGAAAGGCTTAATTCTTGTATTTGCCACACTTGCAAGTTCAGCTTTTAAAGCTTCTACTAAAGCACCAGTTTGAGCTACATTTATCATTAAATGATACGAACCATCTTTAAACTGCACATGCTCCATTAATTTTGCAGCCGCAGCAGCATCAAAAATATAAAAGCTAATTTGCCCTTTTTCATCCACATATAAATTTGTAATTGCTCTTGCTAAAGAAGCCCTTACATGCTCAATAATCATATCCAAACTCTTGCTTATTTCAGCTATATCACTAATTGATTCTAAAATTGTAAGCATATCTTTAATAGGAATATGCTCTTTAAGTAAAGCTTTTAAAACTTTTTGAATTAAACCTATACTAGCAACCCTTAAACAATCATCTACCACGATAGGATAATCATTTTTGATTTTATCTAGTAAATTTTGCACTTCTTGTTTAGTTAAAAGCTCTGAAGCATTAGCTTTTATAAGCTCACTCATATGGGTTGAAATTACGCTTGCTGGATCAATTACAATATAACCATTTAGCGTTGCCTCATCTTTTAAGGATGATTCTATCCACAAAGCATCAGAATTAAAAGCAGGTTCTTTAGTAGCTATACCTTCGATAGGTTCAGTGATAAAACCACTATCCATAGCTAGATATTTATCAGGATAAATTTCAGCACTAGCTATACCCACACCTTTGAGTTTAAAAGTATATTCATTTGGTTTTAATTGCAAATTATCTCTAATTCTAATTTTTGGCATTAAAAAACCTAAACTTTGAGCTATATTGCGTCTTGTTGATCTAATACGCTCTGTTAATTCACTTTCTGCTAGTTTGATAAGTCCATAACCTAATTCTAATTCTAAAATTTCTAATTTTAAAATATCTGTGATTTTATTCTCTTCTTCTTTTAAGATTTCTTCTTCGCTGCGTTTTTGAGGTTTAGCTTGTTCTTCTTCATGGGTTTCTTGAGACTTTTTAGCTGAAATTGCATTGATTTGAATTTTACCTTCTTGCACTTGCTTTATCATATAACCAAGTCCTAAAAACACCAAAGCCATAAAGCCCAAAGAAAAATGTGGCAAGCCTGGTACTAAAGCAAATATAAATAAAACAAAGCCTACAATTAATAAAGTTTTGTATTCCCCTAAAAGCTGATTGATAGAACCTTCAGCAAAATTATCCTCATCTTTACTAGCACGCGTGATGATAATTGCAGTTGCCGTTGAAGTTATAAGTCCAGGAATTTGAGAAACAAGTCCATCACCTATTGTTAATATAGTATAAGTTGAAGCACATTCTCCAAGCTCCATATCATGCTGAAAATAACCTATCATAAACCCACCAATTAAATTTACAATGGTGATAATAATCCCAGCAACAGCATCCCCTTTTATAAATTTAGAAGAACCATCCATTGCTCCATAAAAATTTGCTTCAGCTATGATTTCTTGGCGTCTTGCGCGTGCAGTTTTTTCATCAATCAAACCTGCATTTAAATCCGCATCAATAGCCATTTGCTTACCTGGCATTGCATCAAGGGTAAATCTTGCTTGAACTTCAGAAACCCTTGTACTACCTTTAGTTACAACCATAAAATTGATTAAAACTAAAATACAAAAAACAACCATACCTATAACATAATTTCCACCAACAACAAATTCACCAAAACTTGCCACTATATCACTAACAGCAGCTGGACCTTGATGACCTTCGCTTAAAATCATACGCGTTGTAGCTATGTTAAGTGAAAGTCTAAAAAGCGTAATAATTAAAATCATAGTTGGAAAAGTTGTTAAATCTGTAGGTTTTGGTATATATAAAGAAATTAAAATAATTAAAACTGAAATTGCTATACTTAATGCAAGAAAAAAATCTAAAACTATACTTGGTAAAGGTACTATAATAATAGCTAAAATTGCAATAATTACAGCTACTATAGTTAGACTCTTTGCCTTTAAAATAGGTGCAACAAGTGGAGCAATCCAAGGCAATACTAAGCTAAAAATATCCCTTTTAGCCATTATTTTGAATAATATCCTCTAGAGTAATAGAAACTAAAAAATCATCTATCTTATTTTGAAGCTTCACCAACACAGGCATAATTTTACAATTTTCTTCTTTTTGCGAAGGACAAATTCCATTACTGCACTCAAATACATTGATAGATTTTTTCTCTACACTATTAATAATTTCTTTTAAAGTGTATTCACTTGGCTTTTTAACAAGCATAAATCCACCTTTAGCACCCTTATAAGATTTCAAAAGTGCGTCTTTGGCAAGTGCTTGTAAAATTTTTGCTAAAAAACTTTTTGGTATATCTAAAACACTTGACATAGTATCTACATCTTGTGGTTCTTGGGATTTTGCTATATGAATTAAAGACAATAAAGCATATTCGCTAGCTTTGGTAAATAACACTTTTTTCCTTTCATTGAAATATTAATAAACGATATCTATTTAACTTTAAATAAAAATTTTAATTATATCAAAAATATGTGTTGTTAAATATTAAATTTCTTATTTTTTAAATTTCAGTATTTTTTTTGTTTTTTTAGTTATAATTGCACTTTTTATTTTAAATACCGCTCAGGAGGTCTATTATGGCTTTAGATTCGGCTAAAAAAGCAGAAATAGTTGCAAAATTTGCTAGAAAAGAAGGAGATACTGGTTCTCCAGAAGTTCAAATCGCACTTTTAAGCGCAAGAATTTCAGATTTAACAGAACATTTAAAAATCTACAAAAAAGATTTTTCTTCTCGTTTAGGTCTTTTAAAGCTTGTTGGTCAAAGAAAAAGACTTTTATCTTATCTAAAAAGAAAAGATTATCAAGCTTATTCTAAATTAATCAGCGAATTAAATTTAAGAGATAAATAAGCCTCGTGCTTATTTATCTTTAATATATTTTATTTTAGTTATTTACCACTTCTTTAATTTAAGTTTTCAAAATTTCAATATTTTATTCACAAGAGTTTCACGATGTGATTTTAGCTTCTAAGTATCTAAAAATAGCACTTTAAGTTTTATGAGTAAAAATATTTTTCACATTTAATTTTATTGATTTTTAATGTTTTTTCACTTTTGCTATAAAAAACCCATCTGCATAGTCATCTGGTAAAACTCTTTTGGCGAATGACAAGTCAAAATCATCACTTTTTGCATTAATGAAATTAACATTTAACAAATCAAAATCTAGTAATTCTAATTTAAAATTTTCATTTCTTAACGCATTTTCTAAAACAGCTTCATTTTCTTCTCTTAAAAATGTACAAGTACTATAAACCAATTCCCCGCCATGTTTTAAGGCTAGTAATGCTGAATGTAAAAGTTTTTTTTGCAAATTTGCTATTTGCTTAATTTCTTTTGTGTTTTTTTGTATTTCAAAACCCATTTTTGCAAAAGTTGAACAAGGCGCATCAAGCAAAATTTTATCAAATTTCAAAGGACAAGCTTTACCTATAGTGCGTGCGTCTTTTAAGAAGCATTTTGCAATTTTAACTTGATAATTTTCCATAGTTGTTTTTAAGGTAAAAAAGCGTGTTTTAGATAATTCACAACTTGCTAAATAACCTTCATTTTGCATAAAATTGGCCAAATTTAAACTTTTTCCACCAGGAGCTGCACACATATCTAGCACATTCTCACCAGCTTTAACACCCAAAGTTTTAGCACATAAATACGAAGAATAATTTTGTATATAAAACTTACCCTCATTAAAAGCATTCATTGAGCTTAATTTGCTTTTAAAAATACTAGGTATTTTATAACAATACAAATCAATTTTTTCAAATTTTATATTTTTTTCATTTAGAATTTCTTCTAGTTTTTCATTGTCAATAAGCAAAGAATTTCTAAAAATATTGACATATTTTTCTTGATTAAAACTTTGAAGGATTTGTTCTTTTTGCTCTTTTGTATAAATTTCATCTAAAGCTGTATTTAAATCAAGCAAGGCCATAAAAATCCTTTAAAAATAAATATGCAGCTAAAGAATCAAGTTTGCCATCTTTTTTCTTTAAATTCACTACACCGAGCTCTTGTGCGTTTTTAGAGCTAAAACTCTCATCAACAAAAAAAACTTCTTTATCAAAACCAAGTAAAGATATGAAATGCTCTATTCTTTTTCGCATTTCATCTTCACTAGATCCGCCCAAAGGAATTCCTACCACCAAAGTATTTACATCATAGTCTTTAATGTATTTTTTTACCTCATTTGCTGCTTGATTGCGGTTTTTTCTAATGATAGCTTCAAGTGGCATGGCCATGCTTTTATTAATACACAAAGCAACACCAATACGCTTTAAACCTATATCTAACGCTAAAGTATTCATATGTAAGCTCTTATTTTCACTCCAGAAATTTCCACCAGACCCTCAAGCTCATATTCATAAACTCTATCACCAAATTTTTTCAAAACTTTTTCTAAATCGTCTTCATGTTTTAAAAAGCTTAATAAATCATCTTCGCTTTGTTCATGATGAAGTTCTCCAAACATTTTTGCAAATTCCTCAAAATTATGAATTAAATTTGCTTTTTTTGTGGCTAAAAGTAAATTTGTTCCTTCACTTTCATCTTTCCTATGAGGTAATACATATATAGGTTTATTCATACTCAAAGCAAGCCTTGCACTTTGCATAGAACCACTTTTTAAATCAGCTTGAGCTATTATAACAACCTCACTTAAAGCAATAATAAGCCTATTTCTTAATAAAAAATCATATGGCTTTGCTTTATATTTTGCTTCATTTTCACTTAAAGCTAATGCATTTTCATAAATATTTAAAATTTCATTTGTATTAGCTTTTGGATAAATCTCATCAAGTCCATTAGCAAATATGGCTATAGTTTGAGGATAAGCTATTTTAGCTGCTTGGATATCCACACCCAAAGCCCCACCACTTACTACACAAACCTTAGTCTTTTTTAACAAAGATACTAACTCAATGAGACAATTTTTAGTATAAACGCTCATTTTTCTAGAACCTATAATAGCTACTTTTCTAGCATTTAAAAGCTCTAAATTGCCTTTATAATAAATCTTTGAAGGTGGATTTAAAAGATTTTTAAAATCTTCAATATTCTCAATAAATTTCATTTAAATATACAAGTTCAACTAAATTTAACAAATCTTTACTTTGCACCAAAGCTTTAAAAGTCTTTTCTCTTGGATGACCAATAGCTATAGCAAAACCTTTCTTTCTTGCCTCTTCTACTGCTTGTTTGAGTTGATTTTTAATATATGCTATATCATCTTCATTATCCAAAAAAACATCTCTAGCTATATAAGGCTGATTAAATTGACTTACTAAATTTTTAGCTTTAGAATTTCCTATGGTTCTTGAATCTACAAAAATAAAATCATTTTGTTTAAAAGCATTAAATAATTTTTCCATAGCCTGCTTATTTGCAGTAAATAAACTTCCTGTATGGTTGTTAATAAATTTTACTTTTGGAAATTGTTCTTTTACAAAAGCAATGCGCTTGCTTATTTTTTCCATATCATCACTAGGGTGTAAAGTGTTTAATTCTGCCTTGTCATATTTTATAGCAGCAAGAGGCAAATGCACCATAAAAAAGTCAAAATCCTTTGCAAACTCAGCTGTATAAGGATGGCGTTTATCAGGTGGAAAAAAAGATGGGATTAATTTTAAATTTGTTTTTTTAAGCATATCTACATGAGTGTGACTTGCCATATCATCTATGATAATTGCTAGACGAGGCTTGGTATTTTTTTGTACTAGAATTTGAGTTTTATTATCCTCGCTTTTATCTGATATATTTTGCTCTTCATTTTTTGATTCTTTGCTTGTATTTTGATCTATTACTTCTAAAATTGAAGTTTGATTATCTTCTTTAGTTTGATTTAACTCTGTATTTACAGGGTTTAAATTTAAAATTTCACTAATATTTTTATCTAAAAATTCTAAATTTTCATTTTCTAAAGTCAAATTTATATCATTAAAACTAAAATTATTTTCTTGTTCTATTATAGGTAATGGTTCTTTTTTGTTTATTGTTTGATTGTAATCTGAACCTTTATTTTCTTCTTTTTTTAAAAACAAAGCTCCAAATGCAAAAAGAAAAATTCCAATTACAACAAGACAAAGTGCTAAAAGCACTTTGTATTTTTTATTTATAGTTTTCAAATTAGTTTTTATCTTTATCAACTAATTTTTTAGCACTAATCCAAGGCATCATAGCGCGAAGTTCGCGTCCTGTTTTTTCTATCAAAGAATCATTCATTAATTTACGCTCTGCATGCATTCTTGCAAAATTCGCTCTTCTTTCTAAGATAAAATCTTTAGCAAAACTTCCATTTTGTATATCTTTTAAAACACCTTTCATAGCCTCTTTAGTTTCTTTGGTAATAATCTTAGGTCCTGTGATATAATCTCCATATTCAGCAGTATTAGAAACAGAATATCTCATATCAGCAATACCACCTTGATAAATCAAATCTACAATTAATTTCATTTCATGCAAACACTCAAAATACGCCATTTCAGGTTCATACCCTGCTTCAACTAAGGTTTCAAAACCAGCTTGGATTAAAGCACTAAGTCCTCCACAAAGCACCGCTTGTTCGCCAAATAAATCTGTTTCAGTTTCAGCTTTAAAAGTCGTTTCTATAATACCTGTTCTACCACCACCTATAGCACTAGCATAACTTAAAGCTAAATTTTTAGCATTTTTACTTTCATCTTGGTGGATAGCAATTAAGCAAGGAGTGCCCCCGCCTATACTAAATTCATGTCTTACAGTATGACCTGGAGCTTTAGGAGCTATCATAATCACATCTATACCTTTTGGAGCAACAATTTGTCCATAATGGATATTAAATCCATGTGCAAATGCTAGAGTTTTACCTGCTTTTAATTCAGGTTTAATTTCTTCATTAAAAATTTCACTTTGAATTTCATCAGGAGCTAAAATCATAATCAAATCTGCTTCTTTAGTAGCTTCTTTTACACTTTTTACTATAAAATTTGCTTTTTGAGCTTTTGCCCAACTTTGCCCACCCTCTTTTAAGCCTATGATCACTTCTACACCACTATCTCTTAAATTCATAGCATGAGCATGACCTTGAGAGCCAAAACCTATAATAGCTACTTTTTTTGATTTTATTAAATTAATATTACAATCTTTATCATAATAAATTGACACAGCCATTATGCACTCCTAAAATTAAAATTAAAGCAAAGATTATAACTAAAAAATATAAATTTAATCCTTTTATGATAAAATTTAAGTTTTGAAAAATTACTATAAAGAGTATTATGAAAGAATTATTTAATCAACTAAGCTATGGTCTAAATGCTGATGAAATTACCAATAAAAGCAAGCAAATCATTAGAGAGTTACTAACTTGCGATATCATTAAATTTTATAAAAACAAATACTATTTAAAAGATGGCTTTACTTTTGGTAAGATTGATATTTCAGCTAATGGAACGGGATTTTTAGAAAGTTTTGATCCTGTTTTTAAGCGTGATTTGCTCATAGAAAATAAAAATTTAAAAGGAGCAAATTATGCTGATATAGTTGTAGCAAAATTACTTCCTCTTAAAAAAAAGCGTCCAAGTGCTAAAGTTATCTTAATACTTAAAAGAGCCCATGAAACTTCTTTAGTTATAACTAAAAAATACGGCGAAGCAGTCCTTGGAGTAAATATTCAAACAGGACTCACATGTGCCTTAAAAGCTTCTCAAAAATCCTTAAAAACTCTACCTTTAGGAACTATTTTAAAAATAGAAAATCATGATAATAATATCACTGAAGTGATAGGGCATATTGATGATGATTTTGTAGATGAAAAAATTTCCTTAGCACTTTTTAATAAAAATGCAGTTTTTGATAATTTATGTGAAAATGAAGCAAGAGCTTATGGAAATGAAGTTGATGCGAGTATGTATCCATCAAGAAAAGATTTTAGAAATTTAAATTTTTGTACCATTGATCCAATTGATGCAAAAGATTTTGATGATGCAATTTATTATGATAAAAATGAGCATGCTATTTATGTAGCCATAGCTGATGTAAGTGCTTATGTGCATGCTTATAGTGCCATTGATAAAGAAGCAAGATCAAGGGGTTTTTCGATTTATTTTCCTCATATTGCTATACCTATGTTACCAAGAGCTTTGAGTGAAAATATTTGCTCACTAAAACCTAATGAAGATAGGTTAGCATTTTGTTTTAAAATAAGCTTAGATCAAAACAATGAAGTGATTAAAGAAGAGCTTTTTGAAGCTATTATCAACTCAAAACGCCGTTTTAATTACGATGAAGTTGATGAGTATTTACAAACGCAAGAAGATTTAGGCGCAATCAATTGGCTTTATGAGGTTTTCAAAATCACTAAAAATTTACGAAAAAAACGATTAAAAAATGCTTGTGAGTTTAAAACCCAAGAGCTAAGAATGACTTTAGATGAAAATAATAAACTCATAAAAACACGCCTTGAAAATGACACTGCCTCGCATAATTTAATCGAAGATTGCATGCTTTTAGCTAATAAAGCTGCAGCAAAATTCATTGATATAGGAGTTTTTAGAAATCATTTAAGTCCTGATTACAAAAAAATAGATCAATTGCTAGCTGATCTTTCAGCACTTAGTATAGATATTAATCCTAAAAATAATGTCATAGAATTATTTAAAGACATTCAAGTCTTAGCAAATGAGCTAAATATAAGAGAAGAAGTAGATAAACTCATCATCAAGGCGCAAAAAAAAGCAGAATATTCTAGTGAAAATGCAGGGCATTTTGGCTTAGGTTTTGATAAATATACCCATTTTACAAGTCCTATTAGAAGATATTCTGATCTTATATTGCATAGACTTTTAAAAGCTAAAATCAATAATGATGAAAAAATGTTTAATTATTTGCTTTTAAATATACAAAGTACTTGCGAGGAATTAAGTTTATTAGAAAGAGAAGCAGATAAGGTTGCTTGGTATTTTATGGATAGAAAATTTGCAAGATGGGCAAAAGAAAATATAGGAAAAAGATTTAAGGCTTTAGTGGTAGAAAATCAAAGTTCATTGCAAGTAAAATTAAATGATGAAATTAAGGGAGCTTTGATTACCATCATAGGTTCAAGGGCAAATTTATTAGAAAACATAGAAGTGGAAATCACTGAAGTAGATATTGTTAGTGCTAAAATTTTTGGTAAAATCACTAAGCATTTTAGTTTAGAAAGAAACCAAAGTGTATAAAAATCAACTCCAAAGCTTACTTAATAGCAATAATTTTCCTAATTATTTCTTACTTTATGGAGCAGATAATTTCCAAATAGAGCTTTATACTAAATTTATTAAAGACAAATACTCTTTTGATGAGAGTTTAAGATTTTATTTTGAAGAATATGATTTTAAGCAAGCATATGATTATTTATCTAGCGCTTCCTTATTTAGCGAAAGAAAATTGCTAGAAATCAAAACTCAAAAGAAAATCCCAAGTAAAGAACTCAAGCAACTTTTACAGCTTTGTCAAAATTCGCAAGATAATTATTTTTTACTTGAAATTTATGATGAAAACTCCAAACAAAGTGAAGCGGAGAAAATTTTTGCTAATAATTTTTGTAGATTTTATAAAGTAAATTCAGCTAAGGAAGGCATGGAATTACTAGCTTTAAAAGCTAAAGAATTAAATATTAACATTACTCAAAATGCCCTTTATGCTCTTTTTTATAATTTTAATGAAAATTTATATTTAGCAGCTAATGAGTTAAATAAATTTAGTGGTCTAAATATCGATGAAAAAATCATCCAAGAGCATTGTTATAGTTTAAGTACTATTAGTTTTGAAAGTTTTTTTGATAAATTAACGCAAAAAAAAGATTTAAGGAATGAACTTGAAAATATTTTAGAAAATTACAATGAAATAGCATTGATTAATGCCTTATATGCAAATTTTTCTAGACTTTTTAAAATAGCTTTACATGTTAAAATTTATGGAAATTTAGACTTAAAAGAAATTTTAGGCTATGCTCCACCTATTTCTGTGGCACAAAATCTTCAAAAACAAGCTCTTGTGATCAAAATATCACAATATAAAAATATCTTTCTGACACTTTGTAATTGCGAATATGAATTAAAAAAGAATTCTAAAATAGAAAAAAAAGAATTTTTAATCGCAACACTTTTACAACTTAGCTCCATATTAAAAAGTTAAATTAAGAAAACTTATGGTAAAATGAAATTTGCATTTTATGCAAAATCCTTGCCTAAAATTTTAGGCTTTATATCCATAAGGAGAAATTAAATGAGACATTATGAAGTTTTATTCATATTAAAACCAACACTTACAGAAGAAGAAGTAAGTGCTAAGTTGGAATTCGTAAAAGAAGTCCTTACAAAAAATGGCGCAGAAATTGAAAGCGTAGTTCCAATGGGAACAAGAAAACTTGCGTACAAAATTAAAAAATACGAAAGAGGAACTTATTTTGTGATTTATTTCAAAGCTCCTACAAATTTAATAGCAGAGCTTGAAAGGGTATTAAGAATCACTGAAGAAGTAATCAGATTTTTAATCGTAAAATATGAAAATAAAAAAGAAATTGCAGCTTGGGAAAGATTAAGCAAGGGTATCAAACAAAATAAAAAAGAAATTAAAGCTAGTGAAAGTACAGAAGGCTAATTAATGTTTAATAAAGTCGTTTTAGTAGGGAATCTTACAAGGGACATAGAAATGCGTTATGCTCCATCAGGTAGCGCAATAGGCTCTTCTGCTATAGCTGTAACAAGAAGATTTAGTACAAATACAGGAGAAAAAAGAGAGGAAACCTGCTTTATCGACATTAGCTTTTTTGGAAGAACTGCAGAAATTGCTAATCAATACCTTAATAAAGGTAGTAAAATTTTAATCGAAGGTCGTTTGAGATTTGAGCAATGGAGCGATCAAAATGGACAAAACAGATCAAAACATAGTATTCAAGTTGAAAATTTAGAAATGCTAGGTTCAACTGTGCAAAATAATCAACAAAGTAATTTTGAAAATCAAAATTATAGTTATAATCAAAATTTTAATCAACAACAAAGCTTTGATCCTTATGCTCAAGTACAAACTAGAACAAATTCATCTAATAATACCTATCAAAATCCTCAAAAGGAAGCCCCTATGAAGGAAATTGATATTGATAAATATGATGATGATACAGAATTACCATTTTAAAGGAAAAAACATGGCAGAAAAAAGAAAATACTCACGCAAATATTGTAAATATACTGAAGCTAAAGTTGATTTTATAGACTATAAAGATACAGCATTGCTAAAACATGCTTTATCAGAAAGATTTAAAATCATGCCACGCCGTTTAACAGGCACTAGCAAAAAACACCAAGAAATGGTTGAAGTTGCTATTAAGCGTGCAAGACATGTAGCACTTATCCCTTATATCGTAGATAGAAAAGAAGTTGTTACTAATCCTTTTGAAGGACTATAATTATTAAATCAAACCCAAGCTTTTTAAGCTTGGGAAAATAAAAGGTTGTTTTATGTTTTCAGATATAGAATCTGAAATTTATGTTATTTTACTTGCATCCGTTGCTATTATAGCGGTTTTAAATCCTTTTGGAAATCTTCCACAATTTATTGCAATGACTGAAGGTCTAGATGCTGATATAAGAAAAAAACTTTTTAGAAATATCATTTACACTGCATTTTGTATTGTTTTAGTTTTTTTACTTTCTGGACCATTTATCATGAAATATTTATTTAAAATAGATATTAATGATTTACGAGTTGCAGGTGGTTTGATTTTAATCATTATGAGTACAAAAAATCTACTTTTCACCCCATCAAGCACTCAATTTCAACACTATCAAGGATTAAGCCACAAAGAATTATTAAAAAAAAGTATAGTGCCAATGGCATTTCCTATGCTTGTAGGACCTGGAACACTTTCTACCATAGTAGTTATTTCAGAAGATCAAAATTTAGCTATAGCCATAGCTTCTGTATTACTTACTTTTGCTTTTATTTTTGCCTTATTTCACTTTTCAGCTACTATTGAAAAAGTTATCGGTAAGCTTGTGCTTTATGTTTTTTCACGCATTGCTTTAGTTTTTATTATGGCTATGGGAGTAAAAATGATAGCTATTGGAATTCAAACTTACATTCAATCTACCTAGGATAAATAAAAAAACTTTTTTGCAAAAACACTTCTTCATTTACTGCTTTATTAGTATTTAACAACACACTAATATTTACCGCTACAATACTTTTTGCATGAATATACTTTGCAATTAATTTATTATTTTTACATTCACCCAAAGGATAAGCATAATCAATTCGTATTTTTGTATTATTATATTCAAAATTATATTCACTTAAGCATTCTTTACCCTCCAAATAGGCTTGATATAAAAAATATTTAGCAAACTCTTTAGCATCATGAAGTAAAATATTTCCTTGAGTATAAAGCGTTAAATCTTTCATAATTCTTGGTGGATATGAAGAAATTTTTATTATAAACGCCATAATAAAAGAAATAAATAAAATAAAAAATATTGTATATATCATTGCAAATGATTTTTTCACAAAAGCATCCATTTATCTAAACATCTATTTTGAGTATTACTGCAAATTATAATTTTTAATAACTTACCATCATGCTTGAAAATAAGTTTTGAAATATTTTGAGCTAATAAAAATACTTGTTTGTTATGATTTAAATCATCAATTTGCATATAAATATTTTTATTTTTCAAATACACCTTAATATAAGCATATAAAATAGTATAAAATCCGCTAAAACTCTCATCAAAAAAATTGATTTTTTCTCTATCATCAACTAATATTTTATAGATTTTTGAATTTTTTATATCATAAATATACATATAATCACTAGTATATATTTTCAACTTCTTCATACTATGCATATCTTTATAATTGCTCAAAATTCCTTCAGAAATTCCATTTTCTATAAAATGCAAATTACTTTTTGGGCTAAAAAAACTTTCATTATTTTCTAAAATAATACCACTGAAGTTTAATTTTTTTAATGACAAATCATAAAAAATATCATCATTTGCACTCATATAACACTCAAAAGAATTACTTGTAAATATTGCATTCAAGCAAGAATTATAAATTTTCTCCATGCTAAGTAAAGCTTGATTTAAATCAAAAAATATTTCACTAGATTTTTTAACATTAAAACTATAATTATAAATATACATAGCTGGATTAATTAAAATAGTAATCAAAATACCCAAAATAACAAGGCTTAACGCAAGTTCCAATAAACTAAAAGCCTTTTTCATCTACAAAAGCTTCTTTATAGGATAAATCTTTTATTTTTAAAGATTTGAGTTTAAATTCATCACTAGTGTATTCTAAAAAGTTGTAAGTATTTATATTTATCTCTTTTGCTTTATATAAAGGAATTTTCTTTAGCAATTCTTTTTCTTCATTAAAAAGGGTTTGATTTTGCCATATAACATTTAAAGATTTATTTGCAAATACAAGATAATAAGATCCAAAAATAAAAGATAAAATTACAATACAAAAAGCAAGCTCTAGGAGACTAAAAGCTTGCTTCATTTATTTAAACTTGCATTAAAAGCTTCAAAAAAGGCACCGCGCAAAGCTCTTTTTTCCAAAGCTTCAATTCCTTTTATAGTTACTCCTGCTGGAGAACAAATTTTTTCTTTAATAATAGCAGGATGAGCATGATTAAACAAAGCACTAAAGCTTTCAAAACTTGCACGAGTAAGCTCATAACTAAGCTCATTTTTTAAACCATTTTTCACACCTGCATTAGCTAAACTTTCTGCTACCAAAGCCAAAAATGCAGGAGCACAACCACTCAAAACCATAGCTATATCAAATTCTTTTTCATTTTGCAAACTTATGGCTTTACCAAAAGTATTTAGCAAAGATAAAATTTCATCTTTAAATAAATCTTTTTCCATTAAATAAGCAGTTGTAGAAGCTTTAAATTCGGCTGCTGTATTTGGCATAATTTTCACATAATTTTGTGCATCAATACAATGAAGCCACTCAAAAGTAGTGTTTGCTAAAACCGAAATAAGCCATCTTGCCTTGCCTTTTAATTTAACAGCTACTTCTTCTAATGCATAAGGTTTAAAAGCCAAAATAATATTTTTATTATCCATATCAAACTCATCATACGATAATACTTTTAAATTTAAACCACTGGCTTTTTTTAAATCCCTAGCAACAATAACTACTTTATAAGTATCCTCTAAACCTTTAGCTATAGCACTTGCCATAGCACCATTTCCTAAAATATAAATTTCAGACATTATTTTGTTTGTTTAATAAAAGCTGAAATCTTTTCAGACTGAAAATAATTAGGATATTTGCTTGTATCTAAAATCACTTGCACTAAAGAGTTATTATCATAATTCATCACAACAGGTGCTAAAAAATTTACCGTAGATTCTTCCAATGGCTCATTAATAGCTACTATAACAAACACACCAAAATTAGTTTGCTCATTTAAAGCTAATAATTCTTGATAATAATCAGGCACTTCAAAATCATAATCAGGACGGATCATATAAGGATCAATCATCACAAAAGAAAAATCTTTACCATCAAGGCTTTTAAGTCTATAAAAAACCTCGTCTATTTTATAAAAATTCATATTTTTGGTATCTTCAAAACCTAAAATAGGACATTTAACTTCTAAGTTCATCTTGCCTCCTAAAATCTATTGACTAAGAAATTACAACTCATTAAGCAATTTTAGTTCCAATTTTAAAAATTACACTAATTAAGAGTTTTTGACTATAATTTTAGTTTTAAAAATTAACAATTTCATAAACATAAAAACATTATAATTACAATTATTAAATTTATAAGGTAACACAATGAAAAAACTTTTTATTTTTTCACTTATTATTGCAGGTTTATTTTTAGGAGCATGTAGCTCGAAAAAAGCTGAAGATTTATATAATCTAAGTTCTATGGAATGGTATCAACAAATTATAAAAGATTTACAAGAAAAAAATCTTGAAGCAGCTGATAAACACTATACTTCAATGGCAGGTGAGCATATTGCTGATCCATTATTAGAACAAACTTTACTTATATTAGCTCAAGCTCATATTAGTGAAGAAGAATATGAAATGGCAAATTTTTATCTTGATGAATATTTAAACAAATTTGGTGATTCTAAAAATGTAGCTTATATAAGATATTTAAAAATCAAAGCTAAATTTGACTCTTTTGCTGTTCCAAATCGTAACCAAGCCTTAATGCTAAAAACAATAGAAGAAATCAAAGAATACAATCAAAACTATCCTAATGTACAATATAATGATTTAATCGATACTATGCTAACTAAATTTAATCTTGCAGTTTTTTACCTTGATACAAGTATAGCAGAGTTATATCAGAAAAAAAACAGAGAACAAAGCTATCAAATTTATAAGCAAAAAATCGAAAATTCCGATTTTAATAAAATTGATATGATTAAACCAGAACTTCCATGGTATAGAAAAATATTTGAAGAAGGTATAATGTAATGAAATTAGAAAATACTCAAAACTATCCAACAAAACTTCCCATTCTTGTAGAAGATGAGCTTTTTTTATACCCTTTTATGATAACACCTATTTTTTTAAATGATATGCAAAATATTAAAGCCTTAGATACCGCTTTACAAAATGAAAGTATGATTTTTGTGGCACCATCAAAAATTGAAGGTGGGCGTGGCTTTGATGATATATATGATTGTGGTGTCATTGGGAGTATTATGAGAAAAGTTCCACTGCCTGATGGCAGGATTAAAATTTTATTCCAAGGATATGCAAAAGCCAAGATTGTTGAGAGAATTTCGGATGATCCTTTATATGCTTTAGTTGATTTAATTCATCAAGAGCCAATTTGCAATACAAAAAAAGAAGCTATTATAGAAGTAGTTAGAGAAAAAGCAAAAGCTTTATCGACTGTGAGTCATTATTTTCCACCTGATCTTTTAAGAACTATAGAAGAAGATGTCGAGCCTAGCAGAATTTGTGATCTAATATTAAATTCTATTAAAATCAAAAAACAACAAGCTTATGAATTTTTTATCGAAACTAATTTAGAAACTAAGCTTTTAAATTTAATTGATTATTTAGCTAAAGAAATTGAAGCAAATAAAATCCAAAAAGAAATCAAAAATAAAGTTCATTCTAAAATTGACAAGGTTAATAAAGAATACTTTTTAAAAGAACAACTCAAACAAATTCAAAGAGAGCTTGGAAGCGATATACAAAAAGAAAGCGAAGTAGAGGAATATAATAAAAAATTAGAAAAGAAAAAAGCTTTTATGTATGAAGAGGCTTATAAAGAAATCAAAAAGCAAATTCAAAAATATGAAAGAATTCATCAAGATAATTCAGAAGCTTCTATGGTGCAAACTTACATAGAAACGGTTTTAGATATACCTTTTGAGCACTCCTCAAAGAAAAAACTAAATTTAAAAGATGTATCTTTACAACTCAATAGTGATCACTATGCCCTAGAAAAACCAAAAGAGCGTATTGAAGAATACTTTGCAGTTAAAGAACTTTTAGAAAAACGCAAGATTAAAGATAGAGATGGTGCAAAAGTCATCTTGTGCTTAGTTGGCCCTCCTGGTGTTGGCAAGACTTCTTTAGCAAATTCAGTCGCAAAGGCATTAAAAAGAGAGTTAGTGCGCATAGCTTTAGGTGGTTTAGAAGATGTTAATGAACTAAGAGGACATAGAAGAACCTATATAGGAGCTATGCCAGGACGCATTATACAAGGACTTATAGAAGCAAAACAAAGCAACCCAGTAATTGTGCTTGATGAGATTGATAAACTAAGTCGCAATCATAGAGGAGATCCAAGTGCAGTTTTACTTGAAATCTTAGATCCTGAACAAAATACTAAATTTAGAGATTATTATCTAAATTTTAACATCGATTTAAGCAAAATCATTTTCATAGCTACTGCAAATGATGCAAGTTTAATTCCACCTGCTCTAAAAGATAGAATGGAATTTATAGAACTTAGCTCTTACACTCCTCAAGAGAAATTCCAAATAGCCAAAAACTATCTCATACCTGATGAAATAAAAAAACATGGATTAAAAAAAGAAGAAATAAGCTTTAGTGATGATGCTATAGAATTAATAGTGAATGAATATACTAGAGAATCAGGTGTAAGAAATTTAAGAAGAAAAATTGCTGAAATTTGTAGAAAATGTGTTAAAAAACTTCTTTTAGAAAAAGATATTAAAAATATTGAAATTAATGATAAAAATTTAAAAGATTTTTTAAGTAAAAAAGTCTTTGAAATAGAAAAGCACGAAAAAGAAAATAAAATCGGACAGGTAAATGGACTTGCTTGGACTGCAGTAGGTGGAGATGTATTGAAAATCGAAGCCATTAAAATCAAAGGCAAGGGTGATCTAACTTTAACAGGGAGCTTAGGCGATGTAATGAAAGAATCAGCAAAAATTGCTCAAAGTCTTGTTAAGAATTTAATCGATGATGAACAAATTAAAGTCTCAAAGAAACTTTTCTACAAAGAAGATGAAAACATATACAATCAATACAATCTTCACATTCATGTACCAGATGGAGCCACTCCAAAAGACGGACCAAGTGCAGGCATAACTATTACCACAGCCATTGCTTCTATTTTTAGCAACAAGAAAGTAAAATCAAATGTTGCAATGACTGGAGAAATTGATCTAATGGGCAATGTTCTACCAATAGGTGGTTTAAAAGAAAAACTTATTGCTGCTTATAAAGCTGATATTAAAACAGCCATTATCCCACATAAAAACTATGAAAGAGATTTAAAAGATATTCCTGAAGAAGTAGTAAAAAATATGAAAATTATTGGGGTAAAAAATTTACAAGAAGTTTTAAAAATAGCTCTTATCTAAATTAGAAGCTTTAAGCTTCTAATTTATCTATAATAGCTTTACTTTCTCTTTCTAAATTTTGTATATCTTCTATAATACAATCATAATCCTCTTTAGAAATGCTTTCCTTTTTAGAAAGCTTCACTGCTTTGTTAGCTACATTTTGAATAAATTCACTTTTAGACTCTAATTCTTTAGGAGGAATTAAAGGACAGAAAATGCTTTTTGCATCTTCATCTTTACATAAAGTTGAAATAGGATCTAGATTTTGAAGATTTTCTTGAGAACCATTTAGAGTTAAATAAACATCAGATTTATATAATATATGATCTATTTTCATAGCAGAAAGAGTTAAATCAGATGCAAAATTAACAAAATCTTCTCCTAAATGCAAACTCTTTCCTTCAAGATCTTTAAAAGCTTGGCTAAAATCTAAAATTTTAGCATCAGAAGAACTAGCTATACCATAAACCTTCTCACTATTTTCTTGTATTAAGCCTATTTCTTGATTCATTACTTGAATTGCTAAAGTAATTTCACCTGTTGCTTTTTGTGTTTTTTCGGCAAGTTGTCTTACTTCATCTGCAACTACCGCAAAACCTCTACCATGCTCTCCCGCACGAGCTGCCTCAATAGCTGCATTTAAAGCAAGTAGGTTAGTTTGATCTGCAATATCCCTAATTACTTCAACAATCGCATTGATGTTTTGAGAATTTGAAGCAAAAGTATCAACAGCATTTTTACTTTCATTGGCTACTTGCATCATAAAACCAATTGATTCTTGTAAGCCACCAATCTCGATACCATTTTTTTGCGCTGTATTAGAAATAACTTTAATATCACCAAAAACTTTCCTCATAAGTTTAATGATAGCATTTAAATCTGTAGATAATTTTAATAAATTTTTATTTTGACTATTTAAACTCAAGTCCATAAGTTCTCTTGATAAAGCATTCTTAAACACCAATTTTCCAGTTTTTTCTATCTCATCCAAAGCTTTATTAATAAAGTTAATATTATGAACAAAAATACCTTTTAAACCTTCAGGGATAGCTCTTCTAAAATATTCACCTTTTTGAGAACAAGCAATTGAAGTATTTATTTCTCTTAAATAAGCCTCTAAACCATCTATTGTGTTATTAAGATTATCAGCAATTTCTTTTAATTTTTTATTAGTACATTTAATATATACAATTCTTGAATCAAAATTACCATTTTTTAACTCTCTACTAAGATGTAAAATCTTATCACTAAATTGTTCTTCTTTTTTTAAAATAAACAATCCATATATAAATAAACAAAACAAAACTAAAAAGAAACCTAAAGAAATAAACTCTGCATAAAGCAAAGAATTAATACAGGCTACTATGCTTAAAACTATACCAAGAAACAAAATATTTTTCATAAGAAATCCTTTTTTTATTTTTGAATTTTCATCATTAGTTCATTATAGGTTACCCCATAAGATTTTACTATTGCTTTTAACTCCTCTATTCCAGATTTAATACCACCATCTTTTTCTTTCAACAAAAGAACTTTATAAATTTCTTCCATTGTTTTGATAGCATCAACATTAGGTTTTCTTCTAACTGAATAATAATTTAAAATGTTTCCATTTTCATCACATGAAGCAGTTACATTAGCAAAAACCCAATAATAATTGTTATATTTTGTTTTATTTTTTACAAAAGCAAAAATTTCTTTTTTAAGCTGAATGTTATCCCATAAATATTTAAAAACCGTTCTTGGCATATCAGGATGACGCATAATACTGTGAGGTTTATATAAAATTTCATCAATTTTATAATCAGAATATCTCAAAAAATCCTCATTTGCATAAATAATCTCACCTTTTAAATTAGTTTTTGATGTTATTAAAACATCCGAGGTTAGAATTTTTTCTGAAGACATAACACAATCTCCTTAGTTTAAAATTAAAAAGAGAGTGATTATATCTTAATACAAAATAATAATTTATAAACAAAATTTATCAAATTCATCTTTGAAGCTCTAAAATTAATTGATTATAACTCATACCATAAGAATTAACTATCTTAACAAGTTCATCCAGTCCGGCTTTTATACCATCTTTTTCTTCTATTTCTAAAAGAATTTTATAAACTTGCTCTATGGTTGATATTGCCTCTCTTTTAGGTTTTCTTCTAACTGAATAATAATTTATAATATTTCCTTGTTCATCAAAAGAAGCTGTAACATTAGTAAAAACCCAATAATAATCATTTTGTTTGGTTTTATTTTTAACAAAAGCAAAAATTTCTTTTCCATCTTGTATATAATCCCATAAACATTTAAAAACAGTTTTTGGCATATCAGGATGACGCACAATATTGTGAGGTTTATATAAAATTTCCTCCATTTTATAACCCGCATATTTTAAAAAATCATCATTAGCATAAATAATATCCCCTTTTAAATCTGTCTTAGAAGTTATTAATGTATCTGGTTCTAAAATTTTTTCTTGCGACATTTTTTTCCTTATAATTTATTTACAAAATATTATATTTCATTTATCATAAAATTTCATTGAAATTAAAACCTTTGTCATAAAGTATCTTTCTGACTAATTCTTGATGTTCTTTTCCTTTTGTTTCTAAAGTAATTGAAATCATCGCATCACCATATTCTAACTTAGTGGAAAATCTATCATAATCAATTTTAACTATATTAGCTTGAGCTTCTTTTATAGCATCACTCAAAGTACTCAAAGCTCCTGGTTTATCAACCAAAGTAACATTGATAAGCATTTTTCTAAAAGCTTTAAACAAACCTTTTTCTATGATAATATTTAACATTTGTACATCAATATTTCCACCGCTTAAAATCACGCCTATTTTTTTATGATTTTTTAAATCTATTTTTTTATGTAAAAGTGCAGCAACTGCTGATGCTCCAGCACCTTCAACTGTGATTTTGTGTTTTTCAAGTAAATACAACACCGCATTAGCTATTTCTTCATCATCAACTTGAATAAAATCATCAACACATTCAAGAATAATATCAAAATTAATTTTATTTACATCACGCACCGCAATACCATCAGCTATGGTTCTCACAGCCTTTGAATTGATTATTTTTTTACTTTTAAAACTCTCATACATAGCAGGAGCTCCTTTAGCACTTACTCCAATAACTTTTATATTAGGATTAATCTGCTTAGCAGCACTCGCCACTCCACTAATCAAACCTCCACCACCAACTGGAGCTAAAATCATATCTAAATCACTTATTTCATCAAGCATTTCAAGCATTAAAGTACCCTGCCCTGCTATAATACTTTCATTTTCAAAAGGATGAATAAAATTTAAATGATGTTCTTTAGCATAATTTAACGCATAAGCATAAGCCTCATCAAAATTATCTCCTTTTAAAATCACTTTTGCACCTAAATTTTTAGTCGCACTTACTTTTAGCAAAGGTGTAGCTTCAGGCATAACAATCACAGCTTTTATCCCAAATTTTTTAGCACTAATTGCAACTCCTTGTGCATGATTTCCAGCGCTTGCAGCTATTACACCTGCTTGCTTTTGTTCTTTACTTAAATTAGCAATAGCATTATAAGCACCTCTGATTTTATAAGCACCTGTTTTTTGTAAATTTTCACATTTTAGAAAAACATCAGTATCTAAAAACTCACTTAAAAAAGAAGAGTGCACCAAAGGGGTTTTTAATACAAAATCTGCAATTTTTTGCTTTGCTTGATAAATTTTATTTAACTCAATCATGATTTACCTTTTTATCTAATTCTATTTTAATACAACGATCTTGAACGCAATTTATACCAAATTTTTTACATTTTTGCATTATTTCATCGTTAATAATACCAAGTTGCATCCAAAAATTTTTAACATTTTTAGCTAAAAGATCTTCAAAAATTTCATTTGCGTAACTTGCTTTTCTAAACATTACAACCGTGTCAATTTCAAAAGGAATTTCCCTTAAATTTCTATAAACTTTCTCGTTTAAAATAAAATCTTCTTTAGGATAGATAGGATAAATTGTATAAGATAAATCTTGTAAATATTTGCTTACAAAATACGAAGGTTTTTCTTGATTAGGACTAAGTCCTATAATGGCGATATTTTTCATAGAACTTAGTATTTTATGAGTATCACACAATGCTTTTTCCTTATTTTTAAAAAAGCATTGTATCTAAAATAAAATTAACAAAAAGTTTTTTTAACTATTAATAAATAATATAAAACAAGAGCAAACAAAACAAGTACAGCGCAAAGTGCATAGACATTAGCAAAACCTATACTTGGTTCAACAATACCCAACAAATAAGGACTAACTCCTATACCAAAATCCAAAGATAGAAAAAAAGTAGAATTAGCTAACCCCATTTTTTCTTTAGGAGCTAGTTTGATAGCCAAAGCTTGTGCACTTGAAGTAGCATTTGCATAACCTAGTGCACAAAATATACCGGCGATAATAATCATATAAAAATTTTTTGCAAACGCAAGTAAAAGTAAACACAATATAAAACTAAATAATGAAAAAATTATTACAATATTAGCTCCATGTTTATCAAATACCTTTCCAGCAAGAGGTCTAAAAACTATAGAAAATCCGGCATATATTACAAAAAACATAGATCCAGCAAAGCTTAAATTTAAACTTTGAGTATAAGCACTCATATAAGCTATAATAGCTCCAAAAGGACATGCGATCAAAAAAGTAATCAAAGCCAAATTTAAAACTGATTTTTCAAAATAATTATAAATACTAAATTTTCTTTTTACATGATAATGTTTTTTAAATCTTCTTACTTTTAAAAAAATTGATAAAACTAATGCAAAGATAATACTCACACTTGCAATTAAAAAGCTTAGTTGAAATAAGTTGATAGAGTCAAGTTTTATGGCCAAAAAAGGCCCTAAAGCTGAAGTTAAAACAACACTCGTGGCATAATACCCTATACCAATTCCTCTTTTATTACTAGGTATTATTCTAGCAATAGCTGCTCCACAAGCACAAGAACAAATTCCATAGCAAACTCCAGCTAAAAAGCGTATCAATACCAAAAAATACACATTATAAAATTTCAAATACATTAAATTAATAAAAAGATAAAATAAAAGTGAAAATATAATCACTTTTTTTATATTAATACCATCAATAATAGAACCAAAATAAAGTCTAGAAAGCAAAGCACCTATAACAAAAGCACCCATTATAAGTCCTGCGGTGCTAGTTTGAAGATTTAAAACACCCAAAACATAATCTGTACTAGAAATAGTACTCATATAAAAAACAAGACAAATAACAAAATTTATCCCAAAAATACAGAAAAAATTTATATTAAATAAATTATATTTCTTACTAAGACCCATGAAAAAACCTTTCTTAAATTTTTTCATTGATATAATCAAGTAATTTTAAAAGCACTTCTTGATCTTGTTCATCTAATATATCTAAGATTTCTTTTTCATATTTTCTTATACAAACATTTGCATCAAAAAAAATTTCTTTACCCTTGGCACTTAAAGTAATGATCTTTTCTCTTTTATCATCAGCTTTTAAAAACTCTATATATTCAAGTTTTGCTAGTTTGGAAACAACTCTAGAAAGTATAGCTTTATCCATTTGATAAAATTCACATATTGGAGCTAAAGTGCTATTTTGATGATGGCTTAAATAAACAAAAACTCTCCAATCACTTGATTTCAATCCAAATGGCTTTAAAATTTCATTGACTTTATAGAGTATTTTTCTATTTGTATAAGTAATTTTTTGAAAAAATATGAGAAATCCTTTGTAAAAATTAATTGATTAAATCAACTATTTTAATAGTAACAAAGATTACATAAATTCTAACTTATATAAGTTTTTTCCTTAAATACATTCTGCATTTAAGATAAAAAATATCAAAAAATTAAAGCTTGTAACTTTGTTATAATATTTTAAATTTACAAATATTTGTAGTATTGACAAACTCAAATTAGCTTAGATTAAACTATGACATTAGAGACTTTATTTATACTAATAAAACTTGCATTATTATTTTATAATGCTTAATATAATTTAACATAAGTCAATAAATTTTACCACTGAGTATTGTAAAATATTAAAAATTATCGCAATAAAGGTTGTAATCATGATCGATATTTATCCTTATATACTAATAATACATTTATTTTGTGCTATATTTTTTATAGGATTTTTATTTACCGATGTATTCTTATTAAGAAAATTAAATTTGGATATAAAAAATACAATTAAAATAATGCCACCTATTGTATTGATTTTATTTCTTAGCGGTTTATATTTAGCTCATTTTCACTTAAATTCATTAAATTGGATATTTATTTGCAAAATATTCTTTGCTTTATGTATTTTTATATTAATACTATTTTCTCTTTTTTATAAAATAATCTTAAAAAAACAAAATCCTTTTCATGCATATATTCACCCTATTGTATTTATTTTTACTATAATTATTGTAATATGTGCAAAATTAATGTTTTATATTGTTATTTGATTTTCAAATAAACACCACATTCAAGATGATTTGTGTTTGCAAATTGATCAAAAAATGCAAATTTGGATATTTTATGAGTTTTGCATAATTTCTCAAGGTTTTCTTTTAAAGTGATAGGATTGCACGATATATAAATGATATTTTCATAATTTTTAATAAGTTCAATCACACTTAAATCAAGTCCTGCTCTTGGAGGATCAACTAAGACATGAGATATTTTAAAACCATCTAAATCTATGTCTTTTAAGCGATTAAATTCCCTTTCTTTTTTCAATGCTTGACTTAACTCTTCACTAGAAAGCCTTGTAAAAGTTATATTTTCAATAGAATTTAAAACGCAATTTTTTAAAGCAAACTCAATATTTTTCTTAGAAATTTCAGTTGCTAAAACTTTTTTAAAATTTCTTGCTAAAGCTATGGTAAAATTTCCATAACCACAATAAAGCTCTAATAAATCTTGCTTAAAATCACTCTCTACACAAGATACAACCCATTCGTTCATCTTTTCATTAATAAAAGTATTGGGTTGGATAAAACAATCATTATTAAACTCATATAAAAATTCATTTGTATTGATATTTAAAATTTGTCTTAAATTTTCTCCATTAAATACAAGTTTTTTACCCCTACTTCTTGCTATGAGCTTGAGATTTAATTTTTCTGCTAATTCTTGTAAATCTTGTGTGATTAGCTCTATATTTTTATGGAAAAGTAAAGTTATACTTAAATCTAATTTTGTAGCTAAAAACTCTACTCCAAAAAGCTTTTCTTTTAAATTTTCATTTAGATTATTTAATAAAATAGGCATATATTTTTGAATTTTTTCATCTGCTATATCAAAATTTTCAATAGGAATTTTTTTCTTATTTTCAAACATTGCATAAGAAATTTTCCCATTTTCATGATGATATATAGAAAATTCCGCCCTAGTTCTATAAGCTTTTAAAGGTGATTTAAAGCACTGAATTTCTCCATCATATAAAGAAGAAAACAATGCTTTGTTTAAAGCAATTTTTTCTTCAAAATACATTTACGCATCTACCTTTTTGCCAACCACAAAAAGTAAAGCTATCATAGCTAAGATTCCAAAAACAAGTCCTAGCCACACATTAAGTCCTAATGCTACTGGTAAATAACCACAAAGTATACTAATAGCACAAACACTCAAAGCATAAGGCATTTGTGTACTAACATGAGCTAAAAGATCACACTTACTTCCCATAGACGAAAGTATAGTTGTATCAGAAATTGGCGAGCAATGATCTCCAAAAATAGCTCCTGTTAAAACCCCTGAAATATTAATAATCATATATTGGTGTAACTCTGCTCCGCTTAATTCATTATGAACCCCAACAGCCATAGCTAAAGGAATAGCCAAAGGCATTAAAATACCCATAGTTCCATAACTAGTTCCCGTTGAAAAAGAAATAATAGAAGCAAAAATAAAAATTGCTGTAGGAAGCAAATAAAGAGGTGTTTTATCTGAAAATAAGTCAATTAAATATTTAGAAGTTCCCAAATCTTTAATCACAGAAGCTAATGACCATGCACAAAGTAAAATAATCACAGTCATAATCATAGTTCTCCAGCCATGAGTCCAAACCGCAATAGCTTCTTTTAAAGTAAATATTTTTCTATACATTCCCAAAATAATAGCTACTATGGTAGCTAAAAGCGCTGCTTGAAACAATACAACTGAAGCATCAGCTGCGCCAAAAGTCTCTCTAAAAGCAAATAAACTAAGCGGTGCTGCATCAATTTGTGCTTTAACACTCACATCATCTAAGGCATTATAACCACTAAAATAAAAACCTATAAATGAAAACACGATCAAGACAGCTAAAGGTATAATAGCATTAGAAGCTTGCAATTTTACATGCTCTTTTGGCTCTAAGACCTTATCTTCTATATTATCAATTTGTTCATGACCATGAGAAAATTTACCTGCTCTAGCTCTAAGTTCAGCTTTTAACATAGGTCCAAATTCCCTACCTGTATAAATAGTCAAAACAACAAAAATCAACATAAAAAGATTATAAAATCTATAAGGTAAGGTTTGTACAAAGATTTCAAAAGCGTTAATTTCTTCTTTTACTACACCTAAATGTGCAAAAGTTGCATTATCAATTAGATCATATCCGCTGCGAATTAAAGAAATTTCAAGTCCTATCCAAGTAGAAATGATAGCAAGACCGGTAATTGGTGCTGCAGTTGCATCCATTATAAAAGCAAGCTTTTCACGGCTTACTCTAAATTTATCTGTTACCGGACGCATGATAGGACCTACGATTAATGAATTGGCATAATCATCAAAGAAAATAAAAATTCCCATGCACCAAGTAGCAAATTGTGAGCTTTTTGCTTGTTTAGCTTTAGTAGAAAGCCAAAGAGCTACTGCTTTTGTCCCCCCTGTTTTGGTAATAAGAGCTACAACACCACCTATAGTTAAAACTTGCAATAAAATTCCTGCATTACCCGGACTTGCCATGGCATTTACCACTTTGGAAATAAAGCCTGTAAAAGAAGCAATGATAGCATGGTAAATACTATTTTCAATAAGTCCTAACATAAAAGTACCACTTAATGCACCAATAAATAACGAAAGTACTACATCTTTAGTAACAAAAGCTAAAATAATAGCTATCACCGGTGGTAAAAGCGTCCAAGCTCCAAAAAGTTCTGCATTTGCTTGTGCATCAGCAAATAACAACAAAGGAGCTAATAATAAATAAAAAATTTTCATAATTATCCTTAAGTTTTTATATTTTTTCGCTAAAAGTTCCTGCCCATGTTTGAGTCACAGGCATAAGCTCTATTTCGTTAATATTAATATGCTCAGGTAAGCTAATGATAAAAGTAATAATTTTTGCTATATCTTCAGCTTTGATATATTTAGTATTTTCATAAACCTCATCAGCTTTTTTAATATCACCTTTAAATCTCACTTCACTAAATTCAGTTTTACAAAGCCCTGGAGCGATATTTGTTACTTTTATATTACTTCCACGCAAATCCGTTCTTAAAGCTTTGGAAAATTGTGCCACAAAAGCCTTAGTTCCACAATAAACATTACCTCCATAATAAGGCACATTAGCTGCAATTGAGCCAAGATTAATTATGTGGGCATTTTTTGCTTTTCTAAGTAAAGGTAAAGCAGCTCTTGCTACATATAAAAAGCCTTTGATATTAGTATCTACCATGGCTTCAATATCTTCAATATCCAAAGAATCAAATTCATTTAAACCTAAAGCAAGACCTGCGTTGTTAATAAGCAAAGAAATATTGCCAAAATCTTGAGGTAAATTTTCAATTGATGCAAAAACTGCTTGTTTATCTCTAACATCAAGTTCTATGGGATAAATTTTATCCCCATAAAGCTCTTGTAGTTTTTCTAATCTATCTTTGCGTCTTGCTATAGCTATAACTTTATAATCAAGTTCTATTAAAGCTTTTAAACTCTCTAGTCCAAAACCTGAACTTACTCCAGTTATTAAAGCAGTTTTCATGGTTGTGTCTCTTCATATAGCATCAAATTCTCATTTTCCTTTAAACCAAGTTTTTTTAGATATTTAATATTTTGTTCTTTTTTTGCAATTATGGCAAAATCAAGAGCGTTAAATCCCAAATCATCAATTTCTTTATAATTTGCTTTGTAATCTATAAGTAACTTAAGCATTTTTACATCTGCATAGTTTGCTCCATGCATAAAAATATTTTTAGAAGTATGCTCAAGTGCACATAAAGTAATGAAATATGGCGTATTGCTTCCCATACTAGCAATAGAAAGTTTTTCATTATCGTTAATGTATTTTTGATTTACATTAGCTCCATTTTCTAACAAAACTTTTGCAACCTTATAATTGTTGTATTCAACTGCATAAAACAAAGGTGTTTTTCCAAAAGAATTTCTATAATCAATAATAGCCCCATTTTCTAATAAAAGCTTGACATTATCTGCACTATCTAATGCAAAAAACAAAGCAGACTCATAACCTTCATTTATTTTTACACCTAATTTTATAAACTCACTTATAATTTGACTTTCTCTATTGTTTAACAAAGCAGATTTAAAACCATTATTTAATTCTAAATTGCTAATTTTTTTAGAATAAATATATTCTTTTATTTGTTCTAAAGAGTTGTTTTTATTAGCCACAAATTTTTCAAAGTCCGAAATATCTTTAAAGATTTTAGTCTCACCAACTGCCCAATTTAAAAATTCATTCAAAGCATTACTAGCAAAGTAAATAGCACTTGCTTTATCTAGATTAAATTCGTTTTGAAAATATTTTGTTAAAGGATTAATCGCATTATTATACTCTTTCCAAAATTCCTTAAAGAGTTTAAAATTTCCTATACTTTGATAAGCCCAAAATCTAAAATAAGCTTTTAATTTTGCAAATTTTTCTTCAAGTATTATAGGATCTTGTAAAGTTTTTTGATAAACTTGCGGATCAAGTGCAATTTCTAATAATTTAAAATCAAATTTTCTCAAATCGCTAAAATATTCCCCTCCCATACAGGCACTATTGCTTCCTCTAATTTCATTAGCAAGCTCATATAATCTTTTTGTAATTTGATTATTTTTTAAAGAAAAATCGCAATTTAAATCTACTTGAGCAAAATCTTGAGAAACTTGTGGTTTAAACTCTTTAAAAAAATCCATCTTATTTTCTTTGACATACCCGCAAGTGTAATCTAAAGCTAATGCATTTAAACTTATAATCAAACTAAATAATAAAATCCTCAAATATTTTCCTTTGATATAAATTAAATCACTATTTTAACTAAATTTTTGCTTTAATAACAATTAATTAATTTAAAATTCATACAATGATTATTTTAAAATGAGGAAAAAATGTATCAAAGTTTTTACAAAGCTAGTTTTGCTTATATTCTTTTGCAGAGTAATGAAAATAAACTTATCAATGTTGATTTTATAACATATAAGCCCAATTTTAGCAAAGATAAACACATTATTTTAGAACAAGCCTTAGAAGAACTAGACCTTTATTTTAATAAAAAACTTTTTTTCTTTAATACACCCCTAGCTCTTCAGGGGAGCGAATTTGAGCAAAAAGTATATAAAGCTTTAATTAAAATTCCCTATGGACAAACTAAAACATATCAAGAAATTGCTTCTTTTATCAATCATCCAAAAGCTTTTAGAGCGGTAGGTAATGCAAATTCTAAAAACAAACTTGCAATTTTTATACCTTGTCATAGAGTGGTAGCTAAAAATCACTTAGGCGGATACAATGGTGGTTTATTTATCAAAGAAGCTTTACTTAAATTAGAAGGTGTGCTTTAAAATGCCAAGTTTATTACTAGCAAGTTTTATTTGGGCTTTTTCTTTTCCATTAATTGGGCATTTTATAACCTTAGAAATGGATAGTTTTTTTGCTGCATTTGCAAAAGTTTTTTTGTCTTTATTAGTATTTTTACCTTTTTTAAATTTTAAGCTGAATTTGCATTTAAAACTAAAACTCATAAGCATTGGAGCTTTACAACTTGGTGTGATGAATTTATTTTATTATCATTCTTTTTTATATTTAAGTGTAAGCGAAGTGGCACTTTTTACGATTTTTACACCTTTTTATGTTGTACTTTTTTATGGGCTTTTTTCAAAAAATCTTAGATATTTATATTTTATAAGTATTTTTATATGTATTGTAGGTGCTTTTGTAGTTAAATTTGATAATATTAACTCTAATTTTTTATATGGCTTTTTACTTATTCAAGGAGCTAATTTAGTATTTGGCACTGGACAAAGTTTTTATAAAATTTTATTAGAAAAAAATACAAATTTAAATCAAAAAGAAGCTTTCGCTTATTTTTATTTAGGCGCAACCAGTATAACCCTACCTGCTTTTTTATTTTTTGGAGATTATAATAATTTACCATCCAATTTAAGTTCTTGGATAGCTTTGATTTATCTTGGGACTATTGCTTCAGGACTTGGATATTTTTTATGGAACAAAGGCTCCACTGAAGTAGATAGCGGGGTTTTAGCCTTGATGAATAATGCTATTATACCTATAAGTATTTTTATCAATATGAGTATTTTTGGAGTAGATGTAGAGCTACTACCTTTTTGCATAGGGACCTTGATCATTCTTTTTTCATTTTTTATACATAAAAAAATCATGCATTATTATAATAAGAAATCTTACTCAAATACAAACCACTAGCAGGAACTAAAAATCTACAATGAGCTTTTTTAGCATTGATTTGCTCTAAAAGCTCATTTTTACTCATTTTTCCTTCTAGTACTTTTAAAATACTTGCCATCATCATTCTAATTTGAGATCTTAAAAAACCATTTGCTTCAAAATAAAACACAGTGTAATTTTTATAAGCATAAACTCTAGTTTTATACATTTTTCTTATACTTGTTTTATTATCAGAACCTTCTTTTTGAAAGAGTTTAAAATTATGCTCTCCTTCAAATAAAAAAGCAATTTCCTTAGCTAATTTAATATTTATTTTTGGATAAAAATGCACATATGAGGCTAAAAAAGGATTATATTTTTCATGACTTATAATATAGCGATATGCTCTTTTTTGCACATCAAAACGCACTTGGAAATTTTCTTGCATTCTTTGGATATGCTTTATATGTATAAATGGGTGTGCAAAATGATTGATTTTATTTTTTAAATATACAAAATCTTTAAAATGTTCTCCCGCTTTTACGCAAGCGACTGCATTAAATGCATGCACACCTTTATCAGTTCTTGAAGCAAATAAAGGCTTTTCATAAATACCCAAATGCGACAAGGCCTGCGCTAAGGTATCTTGAACACTAAGCTTATGTGGCTGGGTGGCTGAACCTTGAAATTTAGAACCATCATAAGAAAAAGTTAATTTTAAAAGCATTAATACTTACTTGCAATTTTTGCTTTAAAATAAAACAAAGAAGTAATTAAAAAGCTTGAAAAAATCACAGCAATAGCTACAAAAGGAGGGTTATAAAAACTAATCAAAAGCGTAAAATAAGCAAAAATAATCACAAAAATTCCAAAATAAGCAAAACCTTTTTCATAACGATAAGTTACTATACCAAAAGAGAGTGCAAAAAGCACGCTAGCTAAAGGAAATAAAGCTATAAGAATATAAATAACAAATTCTTTTGCTTTTTCTTTATTGCTTGTTACATCAGACCAATACCCATAAAAACTTTGAGTATTTAATTCTTTAGAAGAAAGTTTGCTTTTAATTAATAAATTTTTAAAACTAGAAATATGCCAATCTTCTTCTTTAATCTCATAAGCCTTTCCTTCATCTAGTTTAAAAGTAATAACACCATCATTTGTTTCTAACTTTCCTTCTTTGGCTAAAATCACTTGTTCTTTATCTTGTGGGTTTTTCTTTGGATGATACATTATGATATTTTTATAAGTTTCATCAGAATTTTTGGCATCGATAAAAACAAGCCATTCTCCATATCTTTGTCCAAATTCCCCTGTTTTTATACTTACTTTAGCACTAATTTTTTTATAATCTACAAAATTATCAAAAAGTTCAAAAGATATAGGTATAAAAACCAAAACCACCACAAGCATAAAAGCACTTACCAAAACTGCAATTTTTGCAAAAAAACTTGCTATCATGCTTGGAGCTATACTCAAAGCAAATAACACTGTGCTTTCATTTTCCCTAGAAAGTCTATAAAAGGCCAAAGTCAAAGCTATGAAAAAAGATATGGGTAGAGTAAAAATTAATATCTTTGGTAAAAGAAAAATATATAATTTGATTAATTCAAAAAAAGTAATTTCAATATAAGCGGTAATTTTAGCAAGTTGTATAAAAAAAATAATCGAAACAATAATAAATAAAGTAAAAAATAAAGATAACATTGTACTTAAAAACTGATTAAGCAAATACTTATAAACTAGTTTCATAATATACTTTCTACACTTAGATTAATCAAAATTCCACAAAATAAAAAAGGAATCATAGGCATTTGATAATCTTTCTTGGCTATTTTTATAAACATCAAAAGACTTAAAAAACTTGCAATAAATAAAATCAAAAAGCCTTTTTCATAGCCAAAAATTCCAAAAATCAAAGCTATTATTATAACATCACCTTCCCCTAAACTTTCTAAAATTTCATCTCTTTTTTTAAAATTTTTAATAAAATTAATCACACTTTTTAGTATAAAAATTAACCCCGCTCCAAAACACACTCTAAATAAAAAGCTATCTTGAAAATCCTCTAAATTTAAACCATTTTGCAAAAAATCAAAACAAAAAGCTAAAACAAACAAAATCCAAAGCCAAAGCTCACTCACTGCTTTTAGATAATAATCCATCCAAGAAAGTGCTAGTAATACAGCTAGCATACAAGCAAAAATTAAAATTTGAAAAACATCTTCGATTAAATAAAAAGCAAAGACAAACAAACACGCACAAATAAATTCATTAAAAGGATAAATCAAAGAAATTCTTTCTTTACAAAAAACACATTTGCCTTTTAAAAATACAAAAGATAACAAAGGAAAAAGATGATAAAATTTCAAAGTTTTAAAACACTTAGGGCATTTTGATCTTGGGCTTATTATGCTTTCTTTATTAATCGTTCTTAAAATCAAAACATTGACAAAAGAACCCACACAAAGCCCTAGTAATAAAAATAAAAATATCATTTACCAAAGGTTCTTTTGCGTTTTTTAAACTCAGTAATGATATTTGTGATTTCTTTTTTAGTAAGTGCAGGAAATAAAGTTTGACTAAAATAAATTTCTGCATAACTTGACTGCCATAATAAAAAATTTGAAATTCTTTTAGCACTCCCTACCCTTAAAAACAAATCCACATCTTCACTTAAGTCAAGATTTGCTTGTATATTTGCTTCATTAATTTCAAGATTTTTTTCAATCACCTTTTTAACCGCTCTAACTATTTCATCCTTGCCTCCGTAAGAAATAGCTAAATTTACGCATAATTTTGTGTAATTTTTAGTTTGTTCTTGAAAATTTTGTATTTTTTTTAAGGTTAATTCATCCAAAAGACTTAAATTTCCTATGGCTTTAAAACGCACTTCATTAGCTATAAATTTATTTAAAGATTCATCAAGATATTTATTTAACAGCTTAAAAAGAAACTCCACTTCTTCTTTTGGTCTTTGCCAATTTTCTGTACTAAAAGCATAAAGGGTTAGATTTTGAATTTTTTCATCTATACATACTTCTATAATTTTTTCAACAACTTTAGCACCTTGACTATAGCCAATTTTTTCTAAAAGTCCATTTTTTCTAGCCCATCTTCTATTGCCATCCATTACTACAGCAAGATGCTTTAACTCATTCATTCTATCCCTTTATATCCATCAATCTTTTAAAAACAAACATAGGATTGAGCGTATTAACTACTTCAAATTTAAAATACTCGTTTAAAAAATGTGCTACTTTGGCAAAAGGTGTTTGTATGCGTATGATTTTACCATTATCAATTATAATTTTTAAAGCACCAAAAATTTCAAAATACAAATACACCTCTAAAATATTTCCATTTTTCTTAGCTTCAAATAAAGCTCTATTTCCCTCATAAACAAAAGGTATATGATAAATTCCTTCAAAAAACGCAAAAAACATTTCCTTATAAATTTCAAACTCATATGCGCTTTTGCTTTCCATAAGTCTTTGGATAATGAATTTTTTATACCAAGCTTTTTCATCACCTTCTTGTAAAAGCTTTTCTATAAGTTCAGTCCCTTCTTCAAAAAGTCTAATTTTAGGCTTTTTCAAAAGATTTTTAAAAGAAATCACGCCTTTATCTTCATAAACTTCAGCTAAATACTCCTCCCCTACTTCAAGCTCTATCAAACTTTTTGTTTCAAGCTTTTTAGTGTTTAAAAGCAATACATAGCGATTATATGCGCGTTTTTCTAAAATTTGCATTCTTACAGGTAAGGTTGAGTTGATGATATTCACCAAAGTTTCCTTAATTCTTGTGCTAAAATAAAACCAAGTTTTTCTTTGCTTTGTTTAGAACTTTCAAAGATACTATCTTTAGTGATAAAACAAATGCTATTTTCATCACTTCCAAAGTTCATTTGCTCATTTAAGACATTTAAACACACCATATCTAAATTTTTACTAACTAAAGTTTTTTTAGCATTTTCTAAAGCATTTTGCTCATCAAATTCCATTTTAAAGCCTATTTTTTTGCCTTTAAAATCTAAATTTTTTAAGATGTCTTCATTCAGCTTTAATTTTAAATCAAGTCCGTTTAAATGCTCATTTTTCTTAATCTTCCCCTTATAAGCTTTTAGAGTAAAATCACTCACAGCAGCAGCCATAATTAAAGCATCAAAATCTTTGTATTTTTGCAATTTTTCTTTTAGTTCTAAAGAAGATTCAAATTTTTCTAGTTTATAAGGTGTTTTAAACTCTACTGAGCTAACTAGCACCACCTTAGCACCTAAAAAATACAAGGCATCAGCAATTGCCTTTGCCATTTTTCCACTTGAAAAATTACTAATACATCTTACATCATCAATTTTTTCTTTAGTGCCACCACCACTTACAATAAAACTTTTATCTTTAAAAAAATCTTCTTGCATTAGACTTCTTTTTAAAACATTTATAATACTATCAAGCTCAGCCAAAGCTCCTAAGCCCTCATCTTTACAAGCTAGAGTTTTAACTATAGGATCAATGATAATATAACCTTGCTCTTTTAAATTTTTTAAAGAATTTTGAGTGCTAAAATGTAAATACATGTTTGTATTTGCAGCGGGTGCGATTAAAAATGGTTTATTTTTATCTACTGCTATTAAAGTTTGAATAAATAAATTATCTGCTATACCATAGTTTAATTTATTAATAGAATTTATACTAGCAGGCACAAAAAGCACACAATCGCAAGTCTTACTAAAAGCTATATGATTATTAGTATTTTGCCAACTTTCATTATCTTCACATAAAACTTCATCCGCTAAAGCTTCAAAGCTAAGCTTAGTGCCAAATTTTAAAACTCCCAAACTTAGTAAAACTTTAACCCTAAAACCTTCTTTTTTTAATAAAGAAATAAGCTCATAAGCTTTATAAAAGGCTATGCTTCCACTTACTGCTAGTAAGATTGTTTTCATTTTTTACCTAGTTTTTTATAGTAAAAATCTTCTATAATTTGCGTCTTTGCTCTATTAATATACAAAGAGCCTTTTTCTACATCCTTACACACGGTGCTTCCTGCTGCGATGATTACCTCATCTTTTATCTCAACCGGAGCGATAAATTGCGTATCTGAACCCACAAAAACATTTTTACCTATTTTGGTCTTATGCTTTTTAACCCCATCATAATTACAAGTGATAGTACCACAACCTATATTAGTTCCCTCATCTATCTCACAATCCCCTAAATAACTCAAATGCCCTGCTTTAATTCCATTTAATAAAGCATTTTTGCATTCTACGAAATTTCCTATATGGGTATTTTTAAGCTGGCATTTTGGACGCAAATGCGCTAAAGGCCCTACATCGCTATTTTCTACTATACTATCTTCAATCACACTTGAACTTTTAATGATAGAATTAATGATTTTTGATTTTCCTTCTATGCGCACATTTTCATACACTTCACACTCACCTACAAACTCAACTTCATCTGAAATAAAAGTCGTCGCAGGCATGTGAAAAATCACTCCTTGCTTCATCCATTCTTTTTTAATCGCTTCTTGCATAAGATCTTGAGCTAGGCAAAGCTCAATTTTATCATTTACCCCCATAAAATCTTGCTCATTTACAAACACCGCATCGATTTCATAGCCCTTTTCTTTTGCTAAATAAACCGCATCGGTTAAATAATACTCTTTAGCTTTATTATCATTTTTTATCAAAGGCAATACTTCTTTTAAAATTTGTGCTTTTATAGCATAAACACCACTATTGCAAATGTTTATAGCAAGCTCTTCTTTGCTTGCATCTTTTGTTTCTACTATTTTTTGAATTTTATTTTCTTTTAAAACTATTCTTCCATAACTTTTTGGATCTTTTGCCTCAAAAACTGCCACATTAAAATCACTCTCATTTAAAGCTATTTTTTCTAAATCATCTGCTTTAACTAAAGGCATATCGCCACATAAAATCAATACTTTTTCATATTTACTTTCATAATTTCTTAAAGCCCCTGCAGTACCTGGAAAATTTTGCAAGTCTTGTTCTAAAAAGCGTGTATTTGGAAAATGCTCTAAAACAACTTGTTCAACCTTTTCTTTTTGATGAGAAAGCACCACACATACATCATCACTAATTTTATATGCTTGTTTTAAAATATGTAAAATCATTGCTTTTGAGCAAATTTTTTGAAGCACTTTTGGATTTTGTGATTTCATACGCGTGCCAAGTCCAGCAGCCAAAATAAGCACAGAAATTTTCATAATTTACCTTTGTTTTAAAAATTATTGCTTATTTTAACAAGCTAAAGTAAAAATTCTTACTAGTTGTTATTTGTTTTTTACAGATTTTCATTTACTTTAAACTTAAATTTATGGGGGGGGTATAATGCTTTTTTCAATTTAAATTTACAAGGAGTAATCAAATGAAACTTTCTTATTACACAAGTAAAGTTTTAATGGGAGTTAGCATTAGTGCTTTATTAAGCAGTACTGCTTTAGCTCAAGAAATAAATCATGAAAATTTTTCTAGTTATTTTAGTTATAAAGATGGAATTTGGAGTTTAGATTCTAAACAAAACATAGAATTAAAAATAAGCCCTTCAGATATTCAATCTTATTATATTGGAGAAAATAATGATAAGCCTATAAATGAATTTAATATCAAAACAAGTGGCGTTTTAACCATAGGATCTGATTCAGACTGGATAGATGTAGGTAGCACTTCAACTAATGAAGCAAAATATGATTTATATAGTGTTAATTTAGAAGCAAAAGAAATCATTTTAAATTCTGATAGAGCTACCTTAGAAGCAAATAAAGCTTTTAATATAAAAGGAAATGTTACGCTTAATGGTAGCTCACCTATAACAAATGATAATATAAGCAACGAAGAACTTGATAGACCTGCTTTAGATGTATGGAATGGATATGGCGAAAAAGATGGCTATATGAGCATACAAGGAAATTTAAATGTAAATAATTCTTTTATTGGTATATTTGATGCAAATAAAAAAGGTGGCTTAATCTCTGTAGATGGAGATGTAAATATAAAAGATTCAGCTATAGGTATAAGCACAAATAGTGTTTCAAATTTAGGTATAAACAACTATGTAGCTATAAAAACTACAGGTAGTTTTAACCAAGATATAGATAAAAACTTAGTAACGGCACTATATACTAAAGATATAACAAGCATGCTTGAAACAAGCAATTTACTACCAAAAAATGTATTTTTTGAAGATACTGATTTGGCTCAATTTACAGATTATAAACTTAGTGTTTCTAATGATGGCAAAAGTCTTTTAATTAGCGGTGGTGCTAATGAAAATGTAAGAGATTTATCAAAAATATTAAAATCTGAAATTGATATTAGAAAAGAAGCTTTAGATAGCTTTAATAATATAAAAGAAGATATTAAAAGAAATGAAAATTTAGAAAATTCTGGATTTGGAACCTACCAAAAACCAGGATATATTGGCGATGATGCTATGCTTGAGGCCATAGCACAAGCAGAAAAAGAACTGCAAGAACAAATTAAAAAATTAGAACAACAAATCCAAGATATACAAGATAATGGTGGAAAATTTGATGGTGGTGATTTAGTTGAAAATATGAAAGATATTAGCTTAGAAAATAAAAATTTAGCTGTAAATATGCTAAATAGTATTTTAGATTCTAAACTTAGCAATGATGCTATCGCAGCACTCACTCTAGATACCACAGGAAAAAATCTAAACACACTTACCACAAATACAAAAGCAAGTGCAAAAGCTATAGTAAATAATGCTCAAAATTCTTCTGTTAATTCATCTATAGGTGTAGCAAATGACCTAGCAATTGGAACAAGAATAGCAAAACTTTCAAATCCTTATCAAGATAAAGCTTTAGTAGAAAAATTTGCTACAACCCATATAGCAGCACTAGCAAGCGATGTTTATAATTATTATGGAAATTCTTCATTTAATAATAGCTTTTGGGGTAATGTTTTTGGTGGTGCAAATATCATAGATGGAGATAGTGGTGCTTTATATGGATTTACACTAGGTGCTGATAGAAAAATCAATGATAATGCTTTGCTTGGTTTTTACTTTACTTATGCTGATTCAACTATCAAAGATGGAGTTATGGAACAAAAATCAGATAACTATCAATTTGGTATTTATTCTTTAATTAATCCAAACGATCAATGGGAAATTAATCTAAGAGCTTACGGGCAAATTTCTCCAACAGATCAAAGTGTTGTAATGTTAAATGATTCTAATAAGGCTGATTTTGATAGTAAATTCTTTGGTTTAAGTGCTAATGCCGGTAGAATTTTTAATCCAAATTCATCATCATTATTCATCAAGCCTTTTGCTGGTATAAATTACTACTACGCACACACTCCAAGTTATAAAGAAAGTGGTATGTTTGCAAAAGATGTTCAAAGTATGACAAATAATTCCATATCTTTAGAACTCGGTGCTGAATTTAGAAAATATATGAGCGAAACATCATATTTATTTATCACTCCAAAAATAGAACAATATGTAATGAATAATGGAGATGATTATATAGCTGGATTTGTTGGATCAAATTCAAATTTTATCATCAAAGGTAATGATAAGAAAAAAACTTATGGACAAATCATCATAGGTGGAAATGTAGATATTAACGAGCAATTTAGCCTAAATGCAGGTATTGGAGCTAAACAAATACTAGCTGGTAAAACAGATGGTAAAAATGAAACTTATGTAAGTGGTCAAGTAGGTTTTAAATACAAATTCTAAAAAAATATTTTTTGAGAAACTCCTAAATGCTAGAGTTTTTCACTCTAGCATTTTAAAAATAAACCATTAATTCAATCATATAAATTGCATTTTTAAGAGTAAAATTGCTAAAATAATGCTTTTAATTTTAACCAAGGAAATATTTTGAGGGTTTTACTAGTTTTATTTTTATCAAGCCTAGCTCTTTTTGGTGCTGAAGCAACTATACCAACTGTAAATTTAAGCCTTAGTGCCCCAAATAGCCCTCAACAGCTCGTAACAACTTTAAATATAATTATAGTTTTAACTATACTAGCACTTGCTCCAACTATCATCTTTGTAATGACTTCATTTTTAAGACTTATAGTAGTTTTTTCTTTTTTAAGAACTGCTCTTGGCACACAAACCATGCCTCCAAATACTATCTTAGCGACACTAGCTTTGATTTTAACTTTTTTTATTATGGAACCTGTTGCTACAAAATCATACAATGAAGGCATAAAACCCTATATTGCTGAACAAATAGGCTATGAAGAAGCCTTTGCTAAAGGCGTTAAACCTTTTAAAGATTTCATGTTAAAAAATACCAGAGAAAAAGACTTAGCACTTTTTTATAGGATCAGAAATTTAGAAAATCCAAAAACTATAGATGATGTTCCTTTAACGGTTTTAGTGCCTGCTTTTATGATAAGTGAACTCAAAACTGCTTTTGAAATAGGCTTTTTACTTTTCTTGCCATTTTTAGTTATTGATATGGTAGTAAGCTCAGTGCTAATGGCTATGGGTATGATGATGTTACCACCTGTTATGATTTCCATGCCTTTTAAATTGCTTATTTTTGTTTTGGTAGATGGATGGAATTTGCTTATACAAAATCTCGTCAAAAGCTTTTTAACTTAGCAATTTAGAGCAAAAATATGTGTATTATTAGCTTTATTTGTATTTTTCTAAATCAAAGATTTTAAATGGCATTTGCTATATTTGGAAAATACCTTTATGATGATCTTGCCTTCACTCTTAAAGCTCACACTCAAAAAGAAAGTAAAAAAGCTTTTAAAATCATAGAAAAATATAAAAATCAATATTATTTTTTAGGCTATATTCAATATGAATTCTATAAATATCTAGAAGATAAAAATTATAAAAGCAAAGAGCCTTTTTTATATTTTTTTGCTTTTAAATCAAAAAAAATCTTTACAAACGAAGAAAAAAATTTAGACTTTTATCCAAGTTTTTCATCCAATTTAAACCAAGAAAAGTATTTTGAAAACTTTGACAAAGTCAAAGAAGCCATAGCTAAAGGTCAAAGTTATCAAGTTAATCTTACTCAAGAACTACATTTACAATCAAATCTTAATGTGTATGAGAGTTTTTTAAGCCTTTATCCTAAGCAAAATACCCCCTATAAAGCTTATATGAAAAATGAATTTTTAGAATTGGCTTCATTTTCACCTGAACTTTTTTTTAAAATCAAAAATAAAAAAATCATCACAAAACCCATGAAAGGCACAATCAAACGCTCAAATAATCCAAAAGAAGATGAAAATCTAAAAAACTTTTTAAAATGCGATGAAAAAACTATTAGCGAAAATGTAATGATAGTTGATTTATTACGCAATGATATTTCAAAACTCATCAAAAAACATTCTTTAAAATGCGAACTTTTTAAGGTTAAAACCTACCCTACCTTACACCAACTCATTTCAAAAATAAGTGGGAAATTAAAGCCAAAAAATGATTATTTTAAAATTTTCAAAGCCCTTTTTCCATGTGGATCTATCACAGGTGCACCCAAAATAGAAACTATTAAACTCATAGAAAATTTAGAGCAAAGAAAACGCGGGATTTATTGTGGAGCGATAGGTTTAATCCATAAAGATAAAGCAAAATTTAGCGTAGCCATACGCACTTTAGAGAAAAAAAATAATGATGATTTTTTAAGATATGGTGTGGGAAGCGGACTTGTGTGGGATTCACAAAAACAAGATGAATTTGAAGAATTAAAACTAAAAAGTAAAATTTTAAAACCTAACTTTTATTTATTTGAAACAATGTATTATAAAAATCATTCTATTTTATTTTTCAAAGAACATTTGACAAGAATTTTAAACTCAGCTAATTTTTTTGGCTTTGATACTCAAAGATTAAAACATGATTTTAAAAATATACTAGAGAGTAAAGATAAAAAATTCCATTTTAAATCTTTACAAAATTTTAACAATTTTGTTTTCAATCATCATCATTTTTTTACAAAAAGTAATTTTACTCAAAAAGGCTCAAAGGCTATTAAATTAAAACTTTTTAAAAATGGCCTTTATGAGTTTGATTTTAGCAATATACAAGAAAATTCAAGCAAAAAACTACTCATAAGTAAAGACATCATAAAAGTAAATCTTTTAACACACCATAAAACTTCTCTGCGTAGTTTATATGAGGCAAATTCTCATCTATGGAAAGAAAATATTTGCTATGACATAGTTTTTTTTGATGAAAAAGGCATACTTTGTGAGGGTTCAAGAAGTAACATTATTATAAATTTAAATGATGAGTATTTTACCCCTTATGCTAAAAACTGCCTAAATGGTATTTATAGACAAACACTCTTAAAACACAAGCTCATCAAAGAAAAAGATATCACTAAAGATGAGCTTTTAAATGCTAAAGAAATTTATGCTATTAATTCTTTAAGAGGCTTAAAAAAGGTATTTTTGTGAAAGTTTTGATTATAGATAATTATGATTCTTTTACCTACACCATAGCCTTTTATTTAAAAGAATTAAACATTGCTTATAAAATTATTAAAAACGATAAAATCAAAAATCCAAAAAAGCTTAAAAAATATGATTTTACCCATCTTTTAATCTCCCCTGGACCAAATTCTCCAAAAGAATCAAAGTTAAGTTTAAAAGCTATAAAGTATTTTAAAAAAGATAAAAAAATTCTTGGAATTTGTCTAGGACACCAATGCATAGCACATGTTTTTGGTGATAAAATTTCTAAACTTCCAAACCCAACTCATGGTAAGGTAAAAACTATAAAATTTAAACCAAACCCACTTTTTAAAAATCTTAAACAAAATTTTAAAATTTGTTTATATCACTCTCTTTATGTTAATCATATAGGTGAAAAATGTGAAATTTTAGCCCATAGTGAAGATAATATCATCATGGCTTTAAAACATAAAAAATACGATATTTATGGAGTTCAATTCCACCCTGAAGCCATACTAAGTCAAAACGGCAAAAAGCTACTTAAAAACTTTCTTACTTTGCAATAATCTAATATTTATATTTTTTTCATTTACTTTAAACTTAAATTTATGGGGGGGGGTATAATGCTTTTTTCAATTTAAATTTACAAGGAGTAATCAAATGAAACTTTCTTATTACACAAGTAAAGTTTTAATGGGAGTTGGTATTAGTGCTTTATTAAGCAATGCTATCTTAGCACAAGAAATTACCATAACAGATGACACTATGAAAAATTATTTTGAAACCAGTGATGGTCAAAATTTCAATCTAAAACAAGAACATACCAATCAAGACTTAGCTATAAATCTCACAATGACAGACCTAGCTAATGCTATAGCTAACGATGAATTTAAAGATCTCTCAAGAGTAAATATTAACTTAAATTCTAATAATCTTACTTTGAAAAATACTTCCGAAGGTGCTAGTTATGTAACAAACTATACCATTAATGCTAAAAAAACTGAGGCAACAGATGTGATATTTCAAAGCTTAGATGGAAAATCCATCGTAAATGGAGATTTTAGCATAAAAGGTTCATCTAATCCTACAGATGGTGTTTTAGATGATATAAAATCTTCAGCTATTTTAATCGCTGATGGGCATGGCCTACAAGGTTCTCTTGAAGTAAATGGAAATTTTACAGCAGATAAATCTACTCTATTTACCATAGGTGGTAATAAAAGTCAAAACCACATACAAGTAAATGGTAAAGCAAATATCACAAATTCAAACTTTTCCATAGGAACAACAAGCTTTGGTGATTTGGCTTTAAATAATTATGTTTTCATGAGTGCAAGCGAAGGATTTAATGAAGATATAACAAGCTCAAACAAAGCTAGTGCAAACATAAGTAAAAATTTTGAAAACATTGTAGGTATGAGTAGCAAAGATTTAGGACTTGATTATGAAATTGTAAGAGCTATAGATGTAAAAGATTTTGTTGATTATGAACTTTCTACAAAAGATAATAAGCTTTTAATTAGCGGTGGCGCAAATGAAAATGTACTTAATAATAAGAAAGTCTTAGAAAGTGATAAAAAATATCTAGAATTAATTAAAACTGATTTAGAAGATGCCAAAGATGAAGAAGGTGTTAATATAGAAAAAATAGATGAAGCCATTGCAAAAATTGATGAGCAAATAAAGCAAATTCAAGATATGATTAGCAATGCTGAAAGTGGAATAATCTCTAATGATGATTATATTAACAACGATTCTAGTGTTTCAACTTCTAACAAAGACTTTGTTTCTAAAATTTTAGATGGACTTGCACTCGGTAAAGATTTTAATGCAATAGGTAGTATTAAATTTGATAAAGCTGGAGAGCAAGTAGCAAATGATATAAAAGATTCAGCTAAATCTATCTCAAATGCAAATCAAGCCTCATCGGGTATAAACTCGACTATCAATGTATCAAATGATGTATCTATAGGTTCTCGTGTAGCTATGTTAAATAATCCTTATGGAAATTACGCTACAAAATTATCTCAAATAAGATTTGCTACTAATGATTATAGAGGAAATTATGTTGATAATTATAATAACAGCATTTGGGGTAATGTAATAGGCGGTGCAAACATCATAGATGGAGATAGTGGTGCTTTATATGGAGCCACTATAGGTATGGATAGAAAAATCAATGATGATGTTATTATTGGTGCTTATTTTACTTATGCAAACGCTGAAATAAAAGATAATCTTTTAACCCAAAAATCAGATAATTTCCAATTTGGCGCTTATTCTAATATCCATATAAGTCCAAAGGTAGAAGTTAATGTTAAGGCTTATGCTCAAATTTCTCCAACAGATCAAGATATTGTAAATAGAGGATTTAACACTACAAATAGTGCTGACTTTAATAGAAAATTCCTTGGTTTGAGTGCTAACATGGGATATATTTTTGATTTTAGTAATAATACCTTATTTATCAAACCTTTTGCCGGAGCAAACTACTACTATGCGCATACCCCAAGCTATAAAGAAAACGGAATTGCAGGAAAAGATGTCAATAGCGCTAGTAATAATTCTATTTCTTTAGAACTTGGTGCTGAATTTAGAAAATATATGAGCGAAACATCGTATTTATTTATCACTCCAAAAATAGAACAATATGTAATGAATAATGGAGATGATTATGTAGCGAGTTTAAATGGAGTAGCACTACCTAGCGTAAAAAGTGATGATAAGAAAAAAACTTATGGACAAATCATCATAGGTGGAAATGTAGATATTAACGAGCAATTTAGCCTAAATGCAGGTATTGGAGCTAAACAAATACTAGCTGGTAAAACAGATGGTAAAAATGAAACTTATGTAAGTGGTCAAGTAGGTTTTAAATACAAATTCTAAAAAAATATTTTTTGAGAAACTCCTAAATGCTAGAGTTTTTCACTCTAGCATTTTAAAAACTCTCATACTCTTTAGCTATAAAAACTTCATCATCTTTTATAATTAATGGGCGTTTTATAAGCGTTGGATTTTGCAAAATCATCACTTTAATTTCATCTTGGTTTAAATTTTGAAGTTTTTCTTTATTTAACCCTAATTTTCTAGCACTCATACCCGCTGTATTTACAAGCTCTAAAACACTCCTTTTGCTAAGCCAAAAAGCCAAAGTTTCTTCGTCTAGCTTTTTAATATCTAAAAATTCAAATTCAATTTGCTTAGAATTTAAATAATCCATGGCCTTTTTAACACTATTACAATTTTTAATACCATAAAATTTTAACATTTTCTTGCCTTTTTAACTAAGTCTGCTATGATAAATGCTAATTCTAAAGCTTGGTCAGCATTTAATCTTGGATCACATTGTGTTTCATAGCGTTTAGAAAGTTCTTCTTGAGTGATATTTAAAGAGCCTCCTACACATTCTGTTACATTTTGCCCTGTCATTTCCAAATGTACCCCACCAGGATACACTCCTTCACTTATAGCTATCTCAAAAAACGCACGCACTTCTTGAATAATTTTATCAAATTCTCTTGTTTTAAAATTACCTGATTTAACCGTATTTGCATGCATAGGATCTATGCTATAAAGTATATTAAACCCTTCTTGTTTTAACTCTTTAAATAATTTTGGCAAGGCATTTTCTATCTTATCACATCCCATACGGATGATGAAATTTAATCTTCCTGCTTCATTATGTGGATTTAAAATACTTACTAGCTTTTTTATTTCATCTAAATCATAATTAGCACTAAGCTTAACACCGAGTGGATTTTTTACTCCACTTAAAAAATGCACATGTGCTTCATCTGCTTTTCTAGTGCGCTCACCTATCCAAAGCATATGTGCTGAACAATCATAAATTTCCCCGCTTAAACTATCTACTCTAGTTAAAGCTTCTTCATAAGGCAAAAGCAAGGCTTCATGAGAAGTATAAAAGGCTGTTTGGGAAAGATTTGGGGTATCAGTGATACCACAAGCTTGCATAAAAGCTAAAGCTTGAGTGATTTTTTCACTAAGTTCATTATATTTTTTCCCAAGCTCTGCTTTTTTTAAAAAACCCAAATTCCACTTATGCACTACTCTTAAATCCGCTAAACCACCTCTTGAAAAAGCTCTTAATAAATTTAAAGTTGTAGCACTTTGATAATACGCTTCTAGCATTCTTTTAGGATCAGCTATCCTTGATTTTTCATTAAATTCAAAACCATTAATAATATCCCCACGATAACTTGGAAGTGTTACTCCATCTACTTCTTCAAAATCATTACTTCTTGGCTTTGCAAATTGTCCTGCAACACGCCCTACTTTAACAATAGGACAAGATCCTGCAAAAGTAAGTACTATGGCCATTTGAAGCATAACTTTAAACATATCTCTTATATTATCAGCACCAAAATTTACAAAACTCTCTGCACAATCTCCTCCTTGGAGTAAAAATGCTTGAGAATTTACAACCTTAGCAAGGGATTTTTTTAACTTATCTACCTCACCTGCAAAAACAAGTGGTGGTAATTTTTCTAATTTTTTAACAACATCTTGTAATTCATTTTCATCAGGATATTGCGGCTGTTGCTGAATTTTATAATTTTTCCAAGAATCTTTAGTCCATTTCATAGCTTAACTTCCTAATTTTAAGTAAGCTAAAATTATACAAAATGAGACTTAAATTAAGATTTCAAAACACTCTCAACGCGTTCAAGGCTATCTTGTTTATATAGAGTTAAACGCACTATAGAATCTTCTAGTGCTAAAAGATTATGAATTTCATTAGCTTTTAAACTAATGCTATCTAAAGATTTAAGTAGAATTTGCTGATTTAAAACTCCAAAATCAATAGAGCCTTTTAATACTTGTATAGTAATATCAAAAGGTGCTTTATGATCTTTCATAAAGCTATCCTTTGACATATTTATGCATATTTCCTTAGCATAAGCATTTTCTATTTTTTTAGATATATTTATGCCATTTTCAATTTCTTGTTCCCAAGAAATTACTTCATGCATTTGAGTTCTAAATTTCATTTTATTTTTTAAGTTCTTTAATACGAGCAGCCTTACCTCTTCTATCTCTTAAATAGAATAATCTAGCACGGCGTACACGACCTCTTCTTAATACTGTAATACTTTCTAAACTTTCACTATAAATAGGGAAAATTCTTTCAACACCTACATTATTAGCGCCTATTTTACGCACAATGAAAGTTTCATCTACACCATTTCCTCTACGCGCTATACAAATACCTTCAAAATTTTGAATTCTTGTTTTATCGCCTTCTTTAATGCGAATAGCAAGTCTTAAAGTATCTCCAGCACGAAATTCTGGAACATTTTTACCTTCAATTTGTTTTTGCTCAAATTGCTCAATGTATTTATTTTTCATAACGATATTCCTTAAAATTTGCGTTCATGCTTTTGATACAAATCAGGACGAAAATATTTCGTTTTGCAAGACGCCAAAGTAGTTTTTAAAGCTGTAATTTTAGCGTGATTTCCCTTTAAAAACTCTGAAGGAACATAAAATTTTTTATTTTCCTTTTCAAAAACAAATGGCTTAGAAAATGATGGTGCTTCTAATAAATCATTTTCAAAACTTTCTTCACTTAAACTTTCACTATTTCCAAGAACATCTTGAATATTTCTACTAATAGCATCACACATCACCAAAGATGCTAACTCTCCACCTGTAAGTATAAAATCTCCTATAGAAAACACTTCATTAGCAAATTCTTCCACAATACGCTCATCTAAACCCTCATATCTACTACATACAAAACAAATATGCTCTTTGACGCTTAATCTTTTAGCATCTATTTGCTTAAAAGTTTTAGCACATGGCAAAAGAAAAATAAAATGCGTATTTTTATCTTGGCTTTTAATATGCGTTAAACAATCATATAAAGGCTGAGCTTGTAATAAAAGTCCCGCACCACCGCCTATTTTATAATCATCTACTTTTAGATGTTTATTTGTAGTAAAATTTCTAGGATTAACAAAATCAAATTCTAAAATTCCTTTTTCTTTTGCCCTTGCCAAAATAGAAGCTTTAAAATAAGGCTCAATAAGCTCTGGGAATAAACTTACAAAAGTATATTTCATGAATTTTCTAAAATATCTAAAGCAGATTGTGTGAATATTTTTTTATTTTCTATATCAACTTTTTGAATATATTTATCAACATAAGGAATATAAAAGTTTTTAACCTTTGTCTGTAGTTTTTCATCGCATTTTATACAGAATAAAAATCCAGTTCCATTTTCTAAAATATCTTCAACTACACCTAATTTTTGTTCATTTTCAAAAATTTCACAGCCTATAATATCAAAATAAAAATACTCATCTTTTTTTAACTTACAAGTTTCTTTTGTAGTTTTTATGCTTTGAAATAGTGTAATATTAGTTAGTTTTTTCGCAGATTCTAAATTCTCAAAATCTTCAAATAAAACCAAAGATCTTGTTTTATCGAAAGCTTTTATGGTGTAAATTTTTTGATTACCATCAAAAAATTTAGCACCTGCTTTAAACTGCTCATAAAAATCACTTAAATTATGTAATTTTACATAACCTTTCAAACCAACACTTTTCCCAAGTTTAGCAACTTGGACCAAATCATTCTTCAATAGCTTTTACCGTTATACGATATGAAGTTGCATCTTTAACTTTATAAGCCATAATAACTGTTTTTATTGCGTTGATTAATTTCCCATTTTTTCCGATCAACTTACCAGTATCAGTCGGATCAACATAAATGATAATTTCAGCAAAATTGTTTTCTAAATTTTGTTTTTGTATATCAACTTTTTCAGGAAAATCAACAATTAATTTTGCGTATTCTCTTAAAAAATTTTCAACCATTTTTATTTGCTTGTAATAGCTGCTACTCTATCGCTTAATTTAGCACCTACGCTCTTCCAATAAGCTAAACGCTCAGCATCAAATTTTACTACTTCAGGTTCAACCATAGGATTATAATATCCAATGCTTTCTATCCAACTACCATCGCGTCTTTTTCTACTATCAGTTACAACTATACGATAAAATGGTCTTTTTTTGCGTCCCATTTTTGTAAGTCTAATTACTGTCATTTTAATACTCCTAAAAAAATTAAAATTTTGTTATAGATATTTTAACTCATATATCCATAAAAAAGCTTTAATTATTGCGGTCTTTTAGCTTGCTGCAACATATTCATAAAATTTTCCATTCCTTTTTTGTTTGAAAATTTTTTTGCCAACTTAGCCGCATTACTAAATTGTTTTAAAAAGCGATTTACTTCCATTTGAGATAAACCAGCACCCTCTGCAATACGACGCTTTCTTGCGTTGTTTAATAAATCAGGATTTTCTCTTTCTTTTGGCGTCATTGATGAAATCATTGCTTTAATATGAATAATTTCTTTAGAATTATCCAAATCAATATCTTTAATATTTGCTGCCATAGATGATAAACCAGGTATCATACCAATGATTGATTTCATACTACCAAGTTTTTTAACACTTTCCATTTGATTTAAAAAGTCATTGAAATTAAATTCACCTTTTTTGATTTTTTTATTAAGTTTTTTTGCTTCTTTTTCATCTATAATAGCGGCAGTTTTTTCAGCCAAAGTCGCCAAATCACCTTCACCCATGATACGATTAACAATCCTATCAGGGATAAATACTTCTAAATCAGCTACTTTCTCACCAACACCAATAAATCTTAAAGGCACACCAATTTGTTTAGCTATACCTAGCGCAACACCACCTTTAGTATCTGCATCAAATTTACTTAAAATAACCCCAGTGATTTCTAAAGCTTCATTAAAGCTACTTGCTGTTTTAACTCCATCTTGACCACTCATAGCATCAGCTACATAAAATACTTCATCAGGATTTAAAATAGCTTTTACTTCTTTAAGCTCATTCATCAAAGCTATATCAATTGCCAGACGACCGGCAGTATCTACAAGCAAAACATCATACATAGAATTTTTTGCTTTTTCCAAAGCTTGTTTAGCTACATTTAAAGGATTGCTTTCATTTTCTATAAAAAATAAATCAAGCTCATTAGCTTGAGTGAGTTGTCTTAATTGCTCTACCGCAGCTAATCTTTGCAAATCACATGCAGCAATTAATACTTTTTTATTTCTTAGTTTTAAGTAATTAGCAATTTTTACCGTAGTAGTAGTTTTACCACCACCTTGCAAACCGCACATCAAAACAACCGTAGGTGGCTTACTAGCAAATACAAAACCTTGATTTTTACCTTTAACACTAAGAATTTCTTCTAAATTTTTCTTAATTGAGTCTAAAAATTGCTTTTGGCCTATGCCATTAGTTTTTACATCATTTTCTACTAAAGTGAGTAATTCTTTCGTAACTTTATGATGTACATCTGCTTTTAAAAGGGCTTTTTTTAAAGTGTCAAGAGCATTTTTTAAAGCTTTTTCATCATCAACAAAACGAAGTTTATTAACCGCGGATTTAAATGACTCACTAACTATTTCAAACACTTTATTTTCCCTTTATTAAAATTCTAAAAAGCTAAATTATAAACCCTTTTAGCTTTAAACGCCTTTAAAAATTTAAATTTTTTATTTCAAAACCATAAGCATTAAAACTCTCATCAAGTAAAGCTTTAAATTGATAATCAAAAATATGCGTTTCGTAAGAATGCAAATACATTCTAGAAGAGCTATTTTTTGCATATTTTTCATCGCCAATAATACCATGTTTTATATGATTTAAATGCACTCTGATTTGATGTGTTCTACCTGTTTTAATGACTGCTTTTATTAAAGTTTTTTTTGCATTTACCATTAAAGGTATAACCTGAGTATGAGCTTCTAAGCCAAATTTATCGATTTTACTAAAAGCTCCGGATTTATTTTTTATAGTAGTTATTTTTTCACAAATTTCAAGTTCTTCAGCAATTACTCCATCGACAATAGCTAAATAGCTTTTATAAACATTTTGTTTTTTATACTCTTGAATGCATTTTAGTCTAAATTCCTCATCTTTGCTTAAAAGCAAAACTCCACTTGTTTCTTTATCAAGCCTGTTAATTAATTTAGCATTATAAACACCTTCTAAATTCTCACTAATTTCTCCATAAGGCTTATTTAAGGCTATGATTTTATCATCTTCAAAAAGTATTTTTGCTTTTTTTATTTTTTGCACAACAAATCTTGTTTTAGAACTCATTAAAGCTCTAGCTATAACAACCTTTTTACCCATAGCAAAAACACAGCCTTTATCAATCAAATCCTTTGCTGCATTATTAGAAATTTTTTCTTGCATTGCAAGCAATTTATAAGCTTTTTCTTGCATCTAAACCTTCTTTTATACTTAATATAATTTCATTTAAATCATTTTGCTCTTTAACTCGTGCTTGTGATAATTTTTGCTTTAAAAAATCATTTATATCTTTTACACTCTCACAAATATACAAATCATCAACTTCTTGATATAAACTTTCTTGATTAAAATAATATTTCCCCGAGATAATAACATTATTCCATCTAGCCGCTTCTATAGGATTATGCCCACCTATATTTTTTACAAAAGAGCCACACAAAAAAACTACATCACTAATCTTATAAAAACTTTCTAGCTCACCCAAAGTATCTAGTAATAAACACTTGGTCTTAAAAAAATTTGCAAAATCATTTTCACTTAAAGTAAAGTCTGAAAATTTTTGCATATTATAATGATTTTTTTGGCAAAAATCTTTTAAAATCCCCTCAACCTCACCAAAACGCTCCGGATGTCTTGGAGCGATAATTAATCTATCATTTTCTTCTAGTTTAATCTCATTAAGCAATAATCGTTCTTCATTTTCATGCGTACTAGCAAATATAATAACCCTAGCCTTAGGTTTTGAATAATTTTTCACTTGTTCTTGTTTTATATATGCTTTGATATTTTTATATGCTGCAACATTTTTAGCACCCAAACACTCTAACCTTTCTTTGTCTTTTTGACTTTGCGCAAACACAACATCAATATATTTAAAAATCAAACGATAAAAAAAGCTAAAACGCTTGTAGTTTTTTAAAGATCTATCACTAATCCTAGCATTTAATAAAATAACTTTTGCATTATAAAATTTAGCCATCAATACAAGCATAAGCCAAAGCTCTGCTTCAAAAATAATCAAAACTTTGCAAGGTTTCATCCAAAAAGGTATAAAAATTTCAAATGGTAAAAAATTTACTTTTTTAGAATGTCTTAAAGCTTCATTAAATCCAGTTTGCGTGATGGTTGAAATTTTACAAGTTGGAAAAAGTTTTATTAAGGGAGCAATGCTTTTAATCTCCCCAAAGGAGCAAGCATGAAAATATATATCTCCTTGTTCTTGTTTTAAGTTTTTGTAAAGAAAAAATCTAGATTTTAGAGATACTTTATATTTTTCTTTACAAAAACTTAAAATCAACAAAAAAGGAACTGCGATTACATATATAATCACAGCAAAAATGTAATAAAAAAAAATCAATTTTGATTTTCTTCTTTTTCTTTATATAAAATTCTTCCACAATGCGGACAAGTTACGATTTCATCACCTTTTAAAACTGCTAAATAAGTTTTATCATAAATTCTCATAAAACAGCCATAACAAGCATGTTTTTTCACAGGAACTACAGCACTATTTCCCGCCCATTTTCTAATTTTCTCATAAAAAGTTAAAACTTTTTGATTTATTTCGCCAACCAGCTTTACTTTTTTATCATAAATCTCTAATCTTTCTTTTTCAATATCAACTAATACAACTTTTGTTTGAGCATCTATTTGATCCACTTCATTTTCAAGTTCAGTTCTCTTAGTTTGCAATTCTTGTATAAATTTTTCTTTGTTTTCTAAAATTTTATCTAATCTTTCTATCTCTTCATTTGCTGCATCAAGTTGCTCTTTAGCTATATCTTCTTCGATTTTTAAAGCATTTGCTTCTTTTTCAGTTTTCACTGCAGCACTTTTTTTGGCTATTTCTTTAATTTTCACACCAAATTCTGCAATATGGTTATTGTTTTGTATTTTTTGATTTTCTATATCTTTAATATCTTTTTCAAAACCTGCAATTTCTTCTTCAGTTTTATCAAGCAAATTACGCTTTTCTTTTAAATCCTTTGTAGCATCTTCTACTTTATTTGCAAAACCATCTAACTCTTTATCAATTTGCGATAAAGCTATAAGTTGTTCTAAATATTTATTCATTGATTTTTTCCTTAAAAATATTGAAATGGATTTTTTGAAACTGATATTATAACTTCTAAATGAAATTTTTGCAAATCTTTTGCTAAAATTTCACCAAAGTATAACTCACTTTCATAGTGACCTATATCAATCAAATTGAGTTTATTATGATAACTTTCTAAGGCCTGATGATACTTAAAATCTCCACTTAAAAAACAATCTGCTTTTACACTAGAAATCAAATCTCCACCACTGCCTGTACATATTGCTAAAGTTTTTATTTTTTCTTGATGAGCATTAACAACCCTAATATGATTAAGCTTTAAACACTTTTTAACATGATCAACTAATGTATCTAATTGAAAATCTACATCACAATAGATCAAAAATTCATTTTGTTCTTTGATCTTAAAACCCAAAATTTCGCTAGTAAAATAAGTATTTAAATGACTTAAATCAAAATTTGTATGCATAGCAATCAAGGCTATATTTTTTTGTATCATTTTTGTAAGAAGATTTTGCGGATAAAGCACTCCACTTAAATTCTTCAAACCTTTAAAAATTAAAGGATGATGGACTATAAAAAGTGAATTTTCGCTTGCATTTTCAATTAAATGCATATCTACATCAAGCGCAAGATAAATCTTATTTACATCTTGATCGAAATTTCCAAGCAATAAACCACTATTGTCCCATGAACTTTGCGTATTAAATGGACTAATAGTATCTAAATAATCATAAATTTCTTTAATTTTCATCTAAACTTTCTTTATATACTAAAGCACAACTTTTAGATAATTCTCTAATTTTAAGCATAAAATCTTGTCTTTGAGTTACTGAAATAGCTCCTCTTGCATCAAGCAAGTTAAAAGTATGTGCTGCTAACATACAATAATCATATGCTGGTAAAGCAAGTTTTGCATCTAATGCATTTTTACACTCATTGTAAGCATTTTCAAATTGTACATTTAAAGTTTTTACATCACTTACTTCAAAATTATATTTACTAAATTCAAACTCGCCTTGCTTATGAACATCTTTATAGGTAATTTTTTCGCCGTTAAATTCATTCCAAACTATGTCATATACATTATCTACATCTTGTAAATACATTGCAAGTCTTTCCAAGCCATAAGTAATTTCAGCACTAACTAAATCTACGCTTATACCACCAACTTGTTGAAAATAAGTAAATTGTGTAACTTCCATACCATCAAGCCAAACTTCCCAGCCCAAACCCCAAGCACCTAAACTTGGACTTTCCCAATTATCTTCAACAAAACGAATATCATGTGATTTCAAATCAAAGCCTAAATTTTCTAAACTTTTTAAATATAATTCTTGGATATTATCAGGACTTGGTTTAATTAAAACTTGAAATTGATAATAAGCACCCAACCTATTAGGATTTTCACCATATCTTCCATCAGTTGGTCTTCTACTTGGTGCTACATAAGCAGCCGCCCAAGGTTTTTTACCTAAACTTCTTAAAAAAGTTGCCGGGTGAAATGTCCCTGCACCTGCTGGAAAATCATAAGGTTGCATAATAGCACAACCTTGCTTTTGCCAAAATTCTTGTAAATTTAAAATCATTTGAGAAAAAGTCATTTTTCTTCCTTTAATTCTTCAGACTTCTCAGGCGAATTTGCATATAATTCCACTGTTTTATTCCACATCATTTTATATTTTCTTTTTAGAAATTCAACTTCATTACGCGCATATTTAAGTTGCTCGTTAAGATTTTCTATAGTTTTTCTATCCTCATCATAAAGCTCTTGCATAGAATAAAGAGCATCTTTTAAAAATTTATTTTCACCCTTTAAAGCTTCTAAGGTTTCATCCTTAGCATCAAGAACTTTTTCATGTAAATTTAAAATAGTCCCTATAGTTTTTTCTACAAAACTTTCTCCTGCCAAGGTCATAGAATTTACCATAGCAGGTTGCTTTGAACTTGAAGGAACTACGCTAAAAGTACCTTGATTAGCTTCTATATAAATTTTACCTTCTTCTTCTTTGAAATTTAAAGCACCATTTGCCATCATTCCTTTTACAACATCTTCGGATAAATGAACTAACTGACAAAATTCTTTTAATTCCAAGTAAGTTTGCATATACGCTCCTTAAAGAAAAACTTCAATTGTATTAGAATCTTGGATTAATTTTTCTTGTTGTTTTTGTCTATCTTCTAATAATTTTTGCGCTAAAGACTCATCTTCTATTGCTAAAATTTGCACTGCCAAATAAGCTGCATTAATAGCCCCTGCTTTACCTATAGCCACAGTTGCTACAGGAATTCCACTTGGCATTTGCACAGTAGAAAATAAAGAATCCATACTAGCTAAATTACTTCCTGGCATAGGTATACCTAAAACAGGTTTTGTTGTATGTGCTGCAACAGCTCCTGCTAAATGAGCTGCCATACCCGCTGCAGCAATAAATACTTTTGCACCTTTTTCTTCAGCATTTTTGATGTATTCTTGGGTTCTTTGAGGACTTCTATGAGCTGAAGTGATCAAGACTTCATATTTTACATCAAATTTTTCCAAAATTCCTAAAGCTTCTTTTACTATATCATAATCACTCTTACTTCCCATCAATATGGAAACAAATTTCATTCAACACTCCTTCTTAAAAAGCTAAATTCTGGAAGTTTAAATGGCAAAGTAATTTCATTTTCATTACCACTATGAATTTCACTAAATTCTTTATTGTTTTTTGCTAATAATTGTTTAAACACTATGAATTTTTTTCCTTCATTTTCATATACTAAACCTAGTTTATTTTCCCCTAATTCTATATTAGAATCAACCGGAGCTAGAATTTCATATTCTTTGTTTAATTCTATCCTACCCTTACATTTAAAAAATTCACCATCTTCGCTAATAGCATGCACTTGATGGGTTCCTTCTTCTATACTTGTATTATGATTTATTGAATCGGTTTTTTCATAAGCTCTTGAAACTAAATATCCATCTGTAAAACCTCTGTGTTTTAAAGTATGAATTTCTTTTTCATACTTAGCCGCATCAAAAGTATTTTGCAACACATCTTGCACTGCCATTTTATAAGTTCTTGTAGTCAAAGCTACATAATACTCACTTTTCGTTCTTCCTTCTATTTTAAAAGCATGAATGCAATCTTCTTGCATAATTTTTTGAATATACGAGCTTAAATTTAAATCTTTAGAATTAAACACATGCGTGCCATTCTCATCTTCTTCAAGTCTAAAAAGTGTATTAGTTTCTGGGTTCTTTGCATAAAGTTCATAGTTAAATCTACAATCATTTGCACATGATCCACGATTACTCATGCGTCCACTTTGCACTGAGCTTATCAAACATCTGCCAGAATACGCAAAACACATAGAACCATGGACAAAACTTTCAAGCTCTATGTCACAATTATTTTTCAAATCTTTTGCATCTTTTAAACCAAGTTCCCTTGCTATAACAACACGCTTAGCTCCCATATCTTTATAAACTTGAGCGTCTAAGTAATTTAAAATATTAGCTTGGGTTGATACATGAAGATTGATTTCAGGTGCAAGCTCTTTAACCAAACGCATAGCACCTACAGAAGCTACTATAAAAGCATCAGGTTTCATTTCTTTTAGTTTTAAAATATGCCTTTTCAAACCTTCAATTTGTGAGCTAAAATGAAATCCATTAATCGTTACATAAATTTTTTTTCCTTTTGCATGCGTATAATCAATAGCTTCTTTAAAAGTTTCATAATTAAAATCTCTAGCAGTTCTTGCTCTTAATGAAAAATTACTCACTCCTGCATAAACAGCATCAGCTCCATAAGCTAAAGCTATTTTTAATTTTGTAAAATTACCTGCAGGAGCTACTATTTCAGGAATAATCATTTTTTTCCTAAACTTGCGATTAATGCCTCAATATCATCATTACTTACAACATCTGCAGTTGTATCTCCTTCGATATGCACAGCAGATCCCACGCGTTTTTCATCATCAATTTTACCTTCAAACAAACTACTCATATATCTACTTAAAGCTCTCATAACATTAATAACACGCTCAATTTTTTGACGATGAATATCTTGATATTGCATAGCATCCATTGCCATCATAACTTCATCTTGCCCAGTTTGTAAACAACCTGTAATCTCATCTATGATATTTTTAGCATTGTTATTTATCTCAATAGCTTCTTTAAAGCTTACCACATTAGGAAATTTTGCATTTAATTTTTCAAAAATTTCTATATTTTTATTTAAAGCATCGCTGATTACACAAAGATCACTCTCAGAATTTGCAAAAAAGTCGTTAATAGCTTCTAATTTTTCCATCATCTCTGTGGCTTTTATTTCACTATCTCTTGTAACATCATCAAGTTGATGTACAACTTTATGTTCTTTACTAGGTGGTGGTGGTGGCCAAGCCATATCCGCTCTTGCTTTATAATCACCATTAATCATATCATTAACAATTTGCTTATTTTTTTCCTCATCTTCATAATCTGTATCTGGTTTTTCTTCTGTTTCTTCTACAGAATCAAGATCTAAGTCTTCAGTGCCATTCATTAAAGCATCTAATTCTTCTTGAGTCATTGTTACACCTTTTTTAATAAAAAAACTAATGCGAGATTATATTACAAAAAAATATAAATCAACATTAATTTTACCAATTAATTATTTTTTTACACAAAATAATCTTTTTTTTAATTTGATTATAAAAAAAATATTAATTTAAACTTAATTTAAAAAAAATATACTACAATCTATAAAATAAATTAAAAAACCCAAAAAATAAAAAGGAGAAAAAATGGGTAAATTTGTAAATAACATTGATGAGTTTTTTAGTTATTGTCAAGAACATGAAGTTTTATTTGTTGATTTTAGATTTACTGATATGATAGGCACTTGGCATCACATCACTTATAATATAAAAGCAATTGATGATAAAACCTTTGAAAACGGAATTCCTTTTGACGCAAGCTCTTTGCATGGTTGGCAGCCTATAGAAAAATCAGATATGATTTTAAAACCTGATGTGAAAAGTGCGTTTTTAGATCCTTTTACAGCTGATCCTACTATCATAGTAATTTGCGATGTATATGATATTTACAAAGATCAAATGTATGAAAAATGCCCAAGAAGTATTGCTAAAAAAGCAATGCAACACTTAAGCACAAGCAATATCGCTGACACTGCTTATTTTGGTCCTGAAAATGAATTTTTTATTTTTGATAATGTAAAAATAGTTGATTCTTCTCACTGTGCAAAATATGAAGTAGATACCGAAGAAGGTGAATGGAATGATAATAAAGATTTTACAGATAGTTACAATAGTGGACATCGCCCAAGAAATAAAGGTGGATATTTTCCTGTAAGTCCTATTGATTCTAGTGTGGATATTAGAGCTGAAATGGTACAAGTTTTAGAAAGAGTTGGTTTAAAAACTTTCGTACATCATCATGAAGTAGCACAAGGACAAGCTGAAATTGGTGTAGAATTTGGAAATTTAGTTGAAGCTGCTGATAATGTACAAATTTATAAATATGTAGTTAAAATGGTAGCACATTTAAATGGAAAAACAGCGACCTTTATGCCAAAACCACTCTATGGAGATAATGGAAGTGGTATGCATGTGCATATGAGCCTTTGGAAAGATGGAGTAAATTTATTTTATGATAAAGAAGGATATGGAAAATTAAGTGAATATGCGATTAATTACATCGGTGGAATTTTAGCTAATGCAAGAAGTGTTGCTGCATTTACCAATCCTAGTTCAAATTCTTATAAAAGAATAGTTCCAGGTTTTGAAGCACCTTGTATACTAACTTATTCTTGCCAAAATCGCTCTGCAAGTTGTCGCGTGCCTTATGGTATTAATGAAAAAAGCGCAAGAGTTGAAATAAGATTTCCTGATAGCACTTCCAATCCTTACCTAGCTTTTACAAGCTTGCTTATGGCAGGACTTGATGGTATTAAAAATAAAACCATACCGGTAGGCCCTATGGATGAAAATTTATTTGCACTAACCCTAGATGAGATTAGAGAAAAAGGTATAGAGCAATTACCTCACACTTTAAGAGGATCTTTGGAAGCACTCATTAGAAAAAATGCCTTCTTAAAGCCTGTTATGAGTGATGTATTTATTGATGATTATCAACATATAAAATTTGAAACCCAAGTATGGCCTGTAGAAGCTAGACCAACTGCATATGAGTTTAAAACTTGCTATTCATGCTAATCTTGATGCTTTTTAGCATCAAGATTAAAATACTATTGTTTTATTATCATATATAAAAATCCTATCATCAAACACTAAATCCAAGGCCTTAGAAAAAACATTTTTTTCTACATTGCGCCCTGCTTGTTGCATAGCTTGCCAAGAATATTCATGAGTAACTGGTATAACATCTTGGGTAATAATTGGCCCCTCATCTAAGTTATTATTTACAAAATGTGCTGTTGCGCCTATAATCTTTACCCCTCTTTCATAAGCTTGCTTATAAGGATTAGCTCCTATAAATGCAGGTAAAAAAGAATGGTGGATATTAATAATCTTTCCCTCAAAATTCTCTACAAAAGATGGAGATAATATTCTCATATATTTTGCTAAAACAATATAATCAAACTCATATTGTTTTAAACACTCTAGTAGTTTTTCTTCATGCTCTTGTCTGCTTAAATCCTGTGCTAAAATAGTATGAAAAGGTATGTTAAATTTATCCACTAAAGGTTTTAATACATCATAATTTGCAATAACTGCCTTAATATTTGCATTAAATTCTCCACTAAATTGACGGATAAGTAACTCACCTAAACAATGAGTTTCTTTAGTAGCTAAAACAATAATATCTTTTTTTCTCTTTGAAGTAATTTCAATTTGTGCATTATCAGGAAGCATAGCTTCAAGCGTTCCTTTAAAAGCTTTTATATCAAGCTCACCTTCTAAATGTGCCCTAAAGAAAAAACGATTTTCTCCAACAAATTCATCATTTTTTATAATATTGATTCTATATTTAAAAATAACATCTGAAATTCTATAAATCAATCCTTTTTCATCGCTGCATGAAATTTTTAAAATATACTCATTCATTTTTACTCCTTTATATAGTTTTTTAATTCTTGTAATTTTCTTTTTTCAAGTTCAATTCCAAGTTCTTTCCCACTAAATCCTTCCTTTAGTAAGTCATTGGCGCTAATTTTACTTTCAAAAGCATGATGGTATAAATTTATTTTTTTTGCTTGTGTTATACGCTCATTATTCCAAAGTCCAAGCCATTTGCAAAGTGGTATTTTTAAAGCAATTTTAGCTAAATCAAAATCATCAATTTTACCTAAAATAAATTCTTGTTCGCATTTTTTTAAAAGCTCTTTTTTTAATTTTGTTTTTTTAAAAAATTCCTCTTTACTTATATGAAAAAAATTCAAATACAAATACAAAAACAAAGCCTCATCACAAATTAACTTTTGGCTATACTCTAAAAGTCTCTCAAATTCTTTATTACAACTTTGATAAAAAAAGATTTTTTCTTCTAAATTTAAAATTTTAAAATACTCATAAGCTTTATTTAGTCTTGAAGTTTTAAAAATTTTATAAAGTTCATTATTAATACGCTCTTTAGATAAATCGCTTATATCCATAGTTTGCATTAATTTTAAACTTTCTTTTGCAATTGTTAAATCAAACCTACATGCAAAAGAAATTCCACGAAGTACTCTTAAACTATCTTCAATAAAACTTTTATCATCAATATGTCTTATAATCTTTGCTTGCAAATCTTGCAAACCATTAAAAAAATCCAAAAATTCAAAATCAAAAATATTTACCATCAATGCATTAATGGTAAAATCTCTTCTTCTTGCTCCTTCTTGCTCATTATTACAAACTTTAACTTCAAAACCTCTATGGCCTGTAGAAATTTTATTTTCATAGCGTGCTAGAGCTAAATCAAATTTTTTATATTTATACACAAAAAAACTTCTTCCTACTCCATTTGCACCAAGTTTTTGCATAAGCTCATCAAAAAGTATAGGCTCAATATCATAAATTTCTATATCATAATCATCACTAGATAAATCTAAAAAAGAATTCCTTACACAACCACCTACTAAATAAACCCTTTGTGTGTAAGGCTTAAGTATATTTTTAATTCTTAAAAAATCTTGGTCATTTTTTAAGTCTATCTTCAATCTTTGCAAGTAAAAACTCTAAAAAAGTAATGGTCATATCTAGTCTTTTTTCCATATGCTCATCTTTGGTATTTTTTAATCCTTCAAATAAAACCAAAATACGCTCTCTAAGATTTTTCAAGAAAAATTCTTCATTATTTATAATGCTTTCTTCTTTTTCTTCTAAAGCTTCAACCTTAATAGCGACATTTTGTTTATCATCTTTTACTTTTACTTCTAAATCATCTAGTTCTTGGATTAGCTCTTGTGTAACCTTACTAATTTCTTCTTTGATTTTTTTCTCTTGAGCATTAACATTTTTTTCTTGAGTAATTTCTTCTACCATAGGGGCAAATTCATCGTTTTTATTTTTTTTATTATCTAACTCTGAATTAACTTCACTAATAGCCATTTTTGCTAAATCTTCTATATTCATAGTTTTATCAACCACCTTTTAAATTCATTAATTTCTTCTTCACTTTTCATATTGACAAAAAAATCAAGCATATCATAATTTAAATCTTCATGATTAGAACGCAAGCCACTCAAACGCCTTATAGCATCAATGGCATTTTTATTTTGCGGATCTTGTTTTAATATATTTTTATAAATCTCCAAAGCCTCATCTTTTAAGCCTTGTGCTTCATAAATAGAAGCCTCTGTTACTGTATATCGCATTATTAACTCACAAAAATAAAATCCTAAAATTCTAACAAAAAAGGCTTTAATTTATTTTTAATTTTCACTTAATCACAGGAGCCTTATATGCTAAAAATACAAAAATGTTAAGTATTATAGCTACCACAATAAGCATAATAAAGCCTGAAGTGAAATTTCTAAAATTATCATGAAGCATGCCTATAATCCAAGGTGATTGAGCAGCTATTAAATACCCTATACCTTGCGACATAGCAGAAAGTTTAGCCGCTATGATAGAATTTGAGCTTTTGATAGCAATAAATAATAACGAAATTGTAAAAACTCCACTAGAAGCAAAACCTAAAAAAATAGCCGCTAAAAACAAAATCGCTTTTACTTTAAAAAGAAAAATCATCATAAAACTTAAAAAATACAAAAACCCTAACATCACTATAGCAAAACTTTTAGCACGAGATCTAAGCTTTCCTAAAATGATAGGTAGTAAAAATGCCACGGGCATCCCTATGATTTGAGATAATAATAAAACATTAGAACCAAAGTCAATTCCAAAGCCCTTTTCACTAATCATCACACTAAGCCATGCAAAAAGACTATAAGATAAAAAACTTTGCAATCCCATTACAATAGTAACTTTCCAGGCTGTTAAGTTTAAAAAGATATTCACTTTATTAATATTTTTCTTTTTAGGGCGTAATAATCTTTTATTTTTCAAATGCGGAAAATAAAAAATCAAAGCAATTAAAGCCAATATAGCCCAAAAAAACATAGCTTGAGGTACATCAAAAAATTTAAGCAAAGGAAGTGATAAGGCCACGCCAGCAATTGAAGATAAGCCTATAATTGATCCATATAAACCCATTATCTTATAAGTATTTTTAGAAAATTTTTCTTTTACAAAAGAAGGTAATAAAACATTAGCTATTGCAATGCCTGCTCCTATCAAAAAAACCCCAGAAAATAAACCTATAGTTCCTCCATAACTTCTAATAACTTCTCCAAAGACAATCAAAATTAAAGCAAAAAACAAAGCTTTAATTTGTGAAAAATACGCTACAAAAAACGATATAAGACCAAAAGCTATTAAAGGTAAGGTTGTTAGCATACCTGCTAAAGTAGAATTAATATTGTAATATTCTTGAATATGTTCTATCATAGGACCTATGGAAGTTATAGGTGCTCTTAAATTTAAAGCAAGAGTAATCACAACTAAAATATTAATCCAAAAGAATTTTTTATATGAAATTTGTGTGTACATGATTATTTTTGATTTAATATATTTTCAAGATATCTTTGTTTATCAGAATCGGTGTTTTTTTGCACTACTTGTTTTTTTTCTTTTACAACTTCATTCTCTTTGGAAAAATAAAAGTGATCAATGATAAAAATAGAAGAAATAATCACAATTAAAGGAATTAAAAAAATCATAATCAATACTTTCTAAAAACATTACCATAGTATTCTAAATTATCTTTTTTTAAATTTTCATCAAAAGTATTTGCCTCAAAATTTGCTTTTAAAATTTTTTCTCTTTCTTCATCCAAATCCTGATACGAAAATACCATATTAATACTTATCACCCCATCAAGCTGTTCTAATTGTTTATATGCTTTTAACTCATCATCTAAATTTTCACTTTCTATTACCACTATAATTTTTTCTTCTTGAGCTAATTCCACACTACAACATGGTGTTTGTTGAATTTGTTCTTTAAGTTTTTCTAATTTTTCCTCTTTAGTTAAAATCAATACACTAGAAAGATTCATCTATACTCCAAAATATAATTTTATCTTCATAACCAGCACTAATAATTTCATGCTCGTTTAAAAATATAAGATATTCTAGCAAAAAATCTTTATTTTGGAATTTTTTTATTGTTTTTAAATTTTTAGTATCTATAAGCTCTATAATATTTTTTTCATTATCTCCAAAAACCGCTATAGAACCACTTTTATTTAGACTACAAGCATATATTAAAAAGTCTCTTTCTATGCTTTTTTCTTGATCATTTCGCACTATGCCTAATTTTCTATCAGTGCTACAACTTGTAATAATTGCATTTTTAAAATCAAGTTGATAAATATTATCTTTATGAAGATTTTTATAACTTTTTATTTTTTGCCACTTTTTCACATCAAAAAGTACTATTTCACCACTTTCAAAACCTGCTACTAATTGAGTTTTTGCCTCATTTAAAACCACATCACTTAAACTTGAGTTAGAGAAAGTAAAATTTTTTATAATATTTTTTGTTTTTAAATCAAAAAGCTCTATATTAGAACCTAGCAAGGCTAATAAAATAGTATCATCATCTAAAAACAAAGCTTTTTTTACTCCATCACTTAAAAGCTTATAGTTGTAAAGTTGTTTATTTTTATAAATACTAAGCCTTTTACTACCAAAATCACCTTCACTTAAAATCAAAATAGCCCCATTTAAGTAATCAATACTATAAATTCTAGGGCTAAGATTTTCTTCGTAAAAATTTTTAATCTTATCAAGTTGAGTGATTTTTTGCATTTTTTTGTCTTTAATAAAGTACTGATTTAATTCTCCATTATCAAGTCCTATAAGCAAACTACTATCAACAAGTTTTAAGGCATTTAAATTTGAATCAAGTTTAAGCTCATAACTAAATACATATACACTCATTAGTAAGATTAAAAATATTTTTTTCATAGTTTTATTTTACGCCTTCATTTAAAACATCTAAAAGATTAGATTTTTTCTTTAGTTCCTCATTTTTAAATTTAGCTTCAAAACTATTTCCTACTAAAGGTTTTGCATCGCTTTGTGGTACATGGCATTGTGTACAATTAAACCTTGCATCACTTATCATATCTTTAGTAGATTTGTTTTTTCTTAAGTCAAAATAATGGCTACTTGGAAGCGGAGTGGCTCCAACATCTTTAGCTATGGCTTTATCATGACAGCTTAAACAAATATTATTATCCTTAGTAATTGGAAGCATATCCTCTAAAGTATGTGGAATTAATGGCGGAGCATTTTCAAATGATCTCTCAATTAAAACAGACTCTCCAGCCATTGCTTGAGAATACTTTGCATCCAATAACTCTACATTTTCACTTTCTAAACTTGTTTTTCTTAAACCTATATCTTTTGAATCAACACTTTTAACAGCAAGTCCGCAAGCACTTATTAAAACAGCTGCTGCTAAGGATAAAAAGATTTTATTTTTCATTTTCTCTCCTTAAATTTATTATACTAAAACCTAAAGCATCATCACCGCAAACATCAATACATTTTCCACATCTTATACACTCACCTGATTTTACATCTTGATTTTCTTTACCTATCATCCAAAGCACTTGCTTTTCAGGACATACTCCAAGGCATTTATAACACTTAGTGCATTTTTGCAAGTTATATCTTACTTTTAGTAATGAAAAATGCGAACTTAAAGCCCAAAAAGCTCCTAAAGGACAAAAATACGAGCAAGTAAATCTTGGACTAAAAAACGTATCTATACAAAAAATAATCAAAGCTACAAAAAGCCAAGAAACACCGCCGAAAATAATTCCTCTTTGGATTATTCCTATATAAGAAAATTCCTCAAAAACAGGAAAGGAAAAAAGAAAAGAAAAAATCAAAACAAAAGCCAAAACATAATAACGCAAATTTTTATTTACATTAAAAATCCTTGCTTGATTAAAACCTAATTTACTTCTAATAAAATAAGCAAAATCAGTAATGATATTTACAGGACAAACCCAAGCACAAAACGCTCTTCCAGCAAAAATAGCATAAAATAAAAATACTATCAAAGCACCACTTAAAGCCATTAAATCTACTTGCAAACTTGCTAACACAAGTTGAATAAATGCAAAAGGATCACTTAAGGGCACCGAAGAAAATAAAACTGAAGAGCTTAAATTTCCTTTTAATATAAAATTAAATACACCAAAAGAAAAAAAAGTTAAGATAGACAATTGCACTATTCTTCTTAAAATAAGATATTTCATAACAATTCTCCATCATTAAGATAATCTTTAGCCTTGTTTTTATTGAAATTTTTATCTGTGTTTACATCTTGCAAGCGTTTTTCATCTTTTTCATCCCAACCTTTGATGTAATTATCCCCAGCTTTTCCCAAGACAAATTCTCTAGGTAAAACTCTAATAGCAGCTTTTTGCGTTATACAGGCTTTCTCACAAATCCCACATCCCACGCATACTTCATGATCTACTACAGGTAATAAAAATGCGTGCTTTGCAGTTCTTTCATTGCGTTTTATTTCAAGCTTTAATGCTTTATCTATCAATGGACAGGCTCTATAACAAGCATCACATTGAATTCCCCAATAAGCAACACAACTTGCGCTATCAATTATAGCTATACCCATTTTTGTTTTATAAATTCCATCATTTTGCTCTAAATATTTATGATCTAGCGCATTTGTAGGACAATCTCTTATACAAGGTATATCCTCGCACAATCTACAAGGATTTTCTCTTGCTATAAAAAAAGGTGTGCCATTTTTAGCACTATTTTCTAAATTTGCTAGTTTTAAAACATCATAAGGACAAGCTTTTACACAAAGTCCACATCGTATACATTTTGATAAAAATTCTTTTTCATTATCTGCCCCAGGAGGTCTTAAAAAATACTCCTGATTTGAGCTAAATGCTAAACTTGCTAAAAATGCACTTCCGCTTCCTATACATAAAAGCTTAAAAGTAAAGGCTAAAAATTCTCTTCTATTTTTCATTTTTATGCTTTAGTAATTTTTACGGCACATTTTTTGAAATCTGTTTGATTAGACAATGGACAAGTTGCATCTAATGTAACTTTGTTTATATATACATTTTCATCAAACCAAGGCACATACACAAGCCCTTTAGATGGTTTATTTCTACCACGAAAATCTACTCTAGCTTTTACTTTACCACGGCGTGATTGTACCCATACGATATCACCTTGATTAATTTTCATTGCCCTAGCATCATCTTCATTCATATAACAAAGTGCTTCAGGCACTGCACGGAAAAGCTCAGGAACTCTCATAGTCATAGTTCCACTATGCCAATGCTCTAAAACCCTACCAGTACATAACCAAAATGGATACTCTTCACTCGGTCTTTCAGGAGCTTTCATAAATGGTCTAAAGAAAATTTTCACTTTGTTTTTCAAGCTATATTTTTCTTTAGTCTGCGGAGCCAGCAAATCTCCTTTTGGCAGTTCTTTAGCGAATTCACCATAAAATGCAAAATCTGAATTTGGAGCTGCTTTTTTAGCATAATAATCAAATTTAGTATTAAATCTCCATTGTGTTTCTTTACCGTTCACCACAGGCCATCTTAAACCTCTTACTTTATGATAAGTATCAAAATCAGCTAAATCATGCCCATGACCTAAACCAAATTTACGGTATTCTTCCCATAGATATTTTTGAACGAAAAAGCCATAACCCTCAAATTCTTTACCATCACTACCTATAATTTTTCTTTCATCGCCATTAACATCACTATTATCAAATCCTTTTGCAATAGAATCGTTTGCTTTGAAAGATTTTGCTTCTTTGTTTGCAAATAATACATCATATAAAGTATCATCTTCACTATAACCCATAGCTTTAGCTTCTTCTAAAACACTTGGCAGAGTAAGTTTATCATTTACCTTAGTTTCACCCCAAACTTCTTTTAATTTAAAGCGTTTTGCAAATTCCATAATTTGCCAAGTATCACTCATAGCCTCACCTACAGGCAGCACTTGCTGTTTCCAGTGTTGAGTTCTTCTTTCAGCATTACCATAAGCACCCCATTTTTCATAAATCATAGCACTTGGTAAAATTAAATCTGCCACCTTAGCACTAATTCCTGGGTAGCAATCACTCACAACGATAAAATTATCCATTTCTCTAGCTGCTGCTATCCAGTGATTTGCATTAGCAGTGTTTTGCCAAGGATTATTTACTTGCACCCAAGCAAATTTGATATTTCCATCTTCTAAATCTCTCATGATTTTTAAGTATGGAGCACCTGGTTTAGGATTGATTGTTTTTGCCGGAACTTTCCAAATTTTTTCGCTAATTTCTCTGTGTTTAGGATTTGCAACGACCATATCAGCAGGTAAACGATGCGAAAAAGTCCCTACTTCTCTTGCAGTTCCACAAGCACTTGGTTGCCCTGTCAATGAAAACGCACCGCTACCTGGCTTAGCTTGTTTACCAAGTAAGAAATGTACCATATAAGCTTGTTCATTCACCCAAGTACCTCTTGTGTGTTGATTAAAGCCCATAGTCCAAAAACTTACAACTTTTCTATTTTTTTCTATATATAAATTTGCTAATTCTTGAAGTTTTTTCTTAAATTCTTCAATGCTTTCATCTTCATTACCTTTAGCAACTTTAGCAACATAATCAAGCGTATAAGGTTCTAATGCTTTTTTGAAATCTTCAAATGAAATTTCCCAATGTGCATCAGGAACACTTTGGTGTTTCATTTCAAATTTATCACCTGCTTTTACTCCTAAATAAGCCAAAGATACCGCTTCTTCTTCATCTACAATAATAGCATTTTGTTTTGCTACTGTATCTTTCTCACTTGCTTTAAATTTAGGATGGTTTGGATTATTTCTCATTCCATAACCAATATCAGCATAGCCTGTTGTAAAGATACAATGTTTTTCAATAAATTCTTTATCCATAGCTTCAGGATGATTATAAACAATCTCTCTAGCGATATAATTCCAAATAGCTAAATCAGTATTTGGCTTGAAGATGATTTCAGTATCTGCTATATGAGAAGTTCTATTAGAAAAAGTAGATAAATTTACAATTTTGACTTTATCTAAATTACTTAATTTTCTATCACTTACCCTTGACCATAAAATCGGATGCATTTCTGCCATATTTGCACCCCAAGTAATAATAGTATCAGTAAGCTCTATATCATCATAACAGCCAGAAGGCTCATCAACTCCAAAAGTTTGCATAAAACCAACAACCGCACTAGCCATACAATGGCGTGCATTTGGGTCTATATTGTTTGATCTAAAACCAGCTTTTACTAATTTTGCAGCAGCATATCCTTCTTGTATAGTATATTGACCGCTTGCAAAAATTCCAATTCCTTCAACACCTTTTTCTTTGTAAGCTTTTTTAAATTGTTTTTCCATTTCATCAAAGGCTCTTTGCCAAGAAACTTGTTGAAATTTTCCATTTTTATCAAACTCACCTTTTGCATTTACGCGAAGTAAAGGTGTTACTAAGCGATCTTCTCCATACATAATTTTTGCATTAAAATAACCTTTAATACAATTTAATCCACGATTTACAGGAGCTGCTGGATCTCCTTTTACAGCAACAATTTTACCATCTAAACTTGCAACTAAAATTCCACAGCCTGTACCACAAAATCTACAAACAGCCTTATCCCAACGCCATTTATTCTCAGTATTAGCAAGTACACTACTTGGAACACTAAGACCTGCAACACCACAAGCACTAGCAATAGCGGTGTTTTTAATGAAGTCTCTTCTGTTCATTATATCCCTCGTTATTGTTTATTCAATGTATTTTAATACATCTAAAAAATATTACTACATTAATGATAAAATTTAAATTATAAAAAAGAATATTTTATAAGTATTTATAAATAGGAGTTTTTTAGTATATTTTTAAATATTTTTACATATTATAAACGCTAGTTAATTCTAGCGTTTTAATTGATTTACAATTCCAAGCATATCATCACTTGTAGTGATTGCTTTTGAGCCTGCTTCGTAAGCTCTTTGTCCTGTAATAAGATCAGTCATTTCCTCTACAAGTTGAACATTACTAAGCTCCACAAAGCCGTGTTTGATGACAGAAAAACCGTTCTCGCCCGCTATACCTGCAATAGGCGCCCCACTTGCATCAGTTTCTACTAAAAGATTATCCCCTAAAGCATGTAAACCTGCAGGATTGATAAAATTTACAAGTTCAATTTGTCCTATTTGAGTTTCAGCTGTATTTCCTGGCTGCATTACTGAAACTGTCCCATCGCTTGCAACATTTATAGCAATAGCATCTTCAGGTATAGTCATTTCCGGTAAAAGTCTATAGCCATCTGAATTTACTATGTTTCCTTCAGCATCTTTAGTAAATTGACCATTTCTAGTATAAGCTATAGTTCCATCAGGCATTTGAATTTGGAAAAAGCCATTATTACCAGCAATTGCCATATCAAGACCTGAAGTTGATGTTTGTTTTAAACTACCTTCACTAAAAATTTTACTTACAGCTGTTACTCTTGCTCCAAGCCCTACTTCAATGCCGCTTGGATGTTTTGTGGTGCTTGAGGTTGAAGTTCCTGCATATTTCATCGTTTGATACATCAAATCTGCAAATTCTGCACGCGATTTTTTATAACCTACTGTATTAACATTTGAAATATTATTTGAAGTCACATCAATTTGTGTTTGTTGCGATACCATCCCTGATGCTGCTGTGTATAATGATCTTAACATTTTATCTATCCTTAGTTTATTTAGTACTTGCTAATTTATTAATAGCTTCTTGATTTAAATCATCCATATGAGATGTCATAACTTTTTGATACATCTCAACCATTCTATTTGCCTCAATTAATCCTACCATTTCTGTAACTGGATTAACATTTGATCCTTGAGTAAAACCTTGCTTAATGGCATTTGAATTTGGTAAATCTCTAATCTTGTTTAAATTATCAATTTTATACATATTATCGCCATCTTTTTGTAAATCTCTTAAATCATCAACTTGTGCTACAAATAATCTTGCAATATTTTGATTAGCTGCACTGATGATTCCATTTTTATCCACATTAATAAAAGAAGTGGAATCTCCTATGCGTATGCCATCATTTTCGGGATTATTAAAATAATCACTACTTAAAACTCTGTATCCTTGACGATTTACCAAATAACCCTCATCATCAAGTTGGAAATTTCCATCTTGACTTAATCTTATTTCACCATTATTTGTTTTAATCAAGTAAAAAGTATCTTCGCGAGTAAGAGCTAAATCCAAAGGATTATGCGTCATTTTCATAGAACCTACACTAAAATTTGTATAGACATGATTAACCTGCGGAACTCTATCTATAGTTGTATTAACAAATCTTGCAGCATCTCTTGTGTGATTTTGTATAGGTAACTCATCTTGAGTTTCTTTAAAAATCCTTTTAAAATCTGCAATAACAACATTATCTCTTTTATAGCCACTTGTATTTACATTTGCTAGATTGTTAGTTACAACATCTAAGCGATTAAATTGCGTAACCATAGCACCGGTGGCTTGATAATACCCATTTTGCATTATTTTTCCTAACTAAAATCTTAATTTTTCACTAACAAAGCAAAAGTCGTTCCAAAATATTTTTATTTGTTTTTAATTAATTTTTAGGCATAATATTTAGTTTTACACTCATTACTTAAATACAAGGGGTATCCATGGCTAATGAAACTAATGTTTTAGAAGAACTTTTCAAAGAAAATTCTAAAGATTATATCACATATGAAAAACTTGTCAAGTATTTTGCAAAGCTTCCAAACGCAACAAGTGCGAAAAAAATCCGTGATCTAATGGATAAATATAAAGTAGAATTAATCTCTTCAGCTGAAATTGCCAAAAAAAGAAATTTAGAAGAAGCAAAAAAGCTACAAGAGGAAAAACAAAAATTACAAGATACAAGTTTGGAAAATGAATTTGATTTAGCCAATGAAAATGATTTACTTGAGTGGAGCAGATCAGACTCTCCTGTAAGAATGTATTTAAGAGAAATGGGACAAATTGCTCTTTTAAACAAAGATGAAGAAATTGAAATTTCTAAAAAGATTGAGCTAGGCGAAGATATTATCATCGATGCTTTTTGTTCTGTGCCTTATTTGATTGATTTTATACTTGATTATAAAGAACCTTTAATTAATAGAGAAAGAAGAGTGAAAGAGCTTTTTAAAAGCTTTGAGGATGATGATAAAAGCGATGATGATAAAAGCGATGAAGAAATAGATTCTGAAGAAGAAAACGAAAATGAGGAAAATGAAAATTCTAATGAAAAAAAACCTAAAAAAACAAATAAAAAAGAAGATGAAAGAACTCTAAAAGTCATAGAAAGCTTTAAAGCATTAGAAAAAGCAAAAAAAGAATGGTTAAAAACTATATCTACTATTAATGCAGAAAAAAATGATGATGAACTATTAGATAAACTCATAATTGCTTTTAAGAAAAATATACTAAAAGAAAAACTAATGGATCTAGGTCCAACATCAAAACTTATTTCTGAAATAGTAAAATCTATGGAAACAGCATTAAAAAGTGATGAGGAATTTGATAAAGAATTAAAACGCTTGGAGTATCGCTTACCGATGTTTTCAGAAGAATTAAAACAAAGACACCAAGATATTTTAAAAGATATTACCAAACTTAGCAAAGAAGAAATAGCCGAGCGTGCTTTAGAAACTACCATGGTAAGCACTTATATGGAGATTAAAAAACTAATTCAAACTAAAGAAGCTAGTCAAAATTCTTTTGATTTAGAAAAAGATCAATTAAAAGAAATTCTAGAGCAAATTAAACGCGGTAAAAAAATATCTGATGAGGCTAAAACTAGAATGGCAAAATCAAATTTACGCTTAGTTGTAAGCATTGCTAAAAGATATACTAACCGCGGATTACCATTTTTAGATTTAATCCAAGAAGGCAACATAGGCTTAATGAAAGCGGTAGATAAATTTGAATACAAACGCGGTTATAAGTTTTCAACCTATGCAACTTGGTGGATTAGACAAGCTATTTCAAGAGCAATTGCTGATCAAGCAAGAACTATAAGAATTCCTATTCATATGATAGAAACTATCAATCAAATCAATAAAATCATTCGTGAATATTTGCAAAAAGAAGGTAAAGAACCGGATGTAAGTATTATTGCAAAAGAAGTAGGACTTAGTATAGATAAAGTAAAACAAGTTATTAAAATTACTAAAGAACCAATTTCTCTAGAAGCACCTATTAGCAACGAGGATGATGGTAAATTTGGAGATTTTGTAGAAGATAGAACCTCAATTTCACCTATGGATCACATCTTAAAAGATGATTTAAAAGAACAAATTGATGAAGTTTTAGATCAGCTTAATGATAGAGAAAAGGCTGTTATTAGAATGCGTTTTGGCTTAATGGATGATGAAAGTGATAGAACTTTAGAAGAAATCGGTAAAGAATTAAATGTCACAAGAGAAAGAGTAAGACAAATAGAAAGCTCAGCTATAAAAAAACTTAAACACCCAAAAGTTGGTAGAAAACTTAAAAACTACATAGAAGGTTGGAAATAATCCTTGCTAAAAAAGCAAGGATTAGCTATCCCTAAAAAGCTTCGTTGCTAAGTGCGTCGCCCTGCTGTGATCAGTATCTTTTTTCAAGGTATTAAAAATTCTACTAATATACTCTTCTAAAGTTTGTTGAGAATTGTTGATTTTTTCTGTCTCATTTAAAATAACCTTACGATATCTTCCCTCGCTGTCTAACTCATAAGCTAAATCATTGTCGCTTAATTGTAGTTTTAAAATTTGAGCCAATTTTGCACGAGAATGCTCATCAAAAATAGGAGTCATTAATTCTAGTCTTCTTTCTAAATTCCTTGGCATCCAATCAGCGCTTGAAATAAAATAATTTGGTGTTGTATGTTTAAAATATAAAATTCTAGCATGCTCTAAATATTTTCCCACTATACTTCTAACTCTTATATTTTCACTATATCCTTTTACTCCAGGTCTTAAACAACAAATTCCACGCACAATAAGATCTATTTTAACACCTTTATTTGAAGCTTCATACAAAGCTTTAATCACATCACCATCTACCAAAGCATTCATTTTGGCTATGATTACTCCATCTTTTCCATAGCTTGCTTCAGTGGCTATCATATCTAAAATTCTTTCTTTGATTTGCTTTGGACTCATTGATAAAGTCTTTAAACGACGACTTTTACTATATCCTGAAAGTATGTGAAAAAAAGTTGTAGTATCTTGAGAATATTCTTCTTTTGAAGTAAAATAACTCACATCAGTATAAATTTTAGCTGAACTTGCATTGTAATTACCCGTACTTAAATGATTATAAATTTTTAATTTATCCCCTTCTTTTCTAATCACTTGAGCTACTTTTGCATGCACTTTAAAACCAGTGATTCCATATACCACATGAGCCCCTGCATTTTCTAATGATTTTGCCCAATGCAAGTTATTTTCCTCATCAAAACGCGCTTTTAATTCTACCATTACAGTAACTTGTTTGCCATCGCTTGCTGCATCAATTAAAGCTTGAACTATGTTTGAATTTTTTTCTACTCTATAAAGAGTCATTCTTATAGAAACAACCTTAGGATCTTTACTTGCCTCTTTGATAAATTGATATACAGGCTCAAAACTCTCATAAGGCTGTATAGCCAAAATATCTTGTTTATCTATTGCACTAAATATAGATACATTATCCCCAAAAGGTGGTAAAATTTTTGGTGTATACATAGGATTTAGCAAATGTGTAAATTCTTTGTTGGAAATGATTTGCCATAATGAAGCTAAATTTAAAAGTATATTATACTCATAAATATCTTTATGAAAAATATTCATATGAGAACTTAAAAATTCAATCAACTGCTCATCTGCGCCTTTTTCTATTTGCAAGCGTATAAAAGCACCTTTTCTACGAAGTTTTAAACCCTGCTCTAAAATCAACATAAAATCATCAGCTTCTTCTTCTTCTATTTCCATATCTGCATTTCTAGTTACTCTAAAAGCAGCAGAAGATAAGAGCTTGTAGCCAGGAAAAATATGCTCAGTATGATAGCGTACTATACTTTCTATAGGCACATAAATATTAGAACTTACTTGATAAAATCTTGGTAAAACCCTAGGTATGCGTATCATGCCAAATTTTAAAAGTTCAGGGTGCATAGGATCACAAAGTTTTACCGCTAAAGAAAATGAAAGGTTATTTAAATGCGGAAAAGGATGAGTTGCATCAACTGCAATAGGCACTATCACAGGAAAAATATTAGAAAAAAAATGCTCATTACATTGCTGTTTTAAATCCTCATCAAGTTCTTCGTATGAGCGAATAAACAAATTTTCTTTTTCTAAATCTTGGGTAATTTTAGTAAAATACTGCTCTACTACATATTTTTCTTCATGTAGATAATTTCTAATAGCTTTAAGTTGCGCAAGAGGAGTCATTTCATCATTGCTTGTTGTGCTTATTCCTGCCACAAAAAGTTGTTTTAATCCAGCCACTCTTATCATATAAAACTCATCTAAATTTGTACAGTATATAGCAATAAATTTAAGTTTTTCAAGTAAAGGAAGATCTTTAGAGCATTGATCTAAAACACGAGAATTAAACGCAAGCCAAGAAAGTTCTCTGTTAATATACATTGATGGTTGAATTTGCATGATATACCTACCTTTATTTCTAGATATTTATATTTTAGTATTTCTTTCATTAAAATTTATTTTATTTGTATAATAGTAAATATAATTATATAAAAAAATAATACTTTTTTTATCTTATTAAAAAAATAATAAATGATTAATAAATATATATTTACTTTTTTGCCTTTATGGTGTTATATAATTATACACAAGTTCTTGTAACTTAAACTTCATTCAAAGGAGAGACTTTGAAAAAAGCAAACTCAAAACTTTTTGCTGTTTTCCTCTTCTTACTTGTAATTTTAGCAGGAGTTGGAATGTATACTTTCCATAATGCTAAGGGCACTTCTTATTTTAGCGATGCTAGTGAAAGCTGTAATAATTGCCATATTATGAACGAGGTTTATAATGATTATTTAAAAGCTTCGCACTCTAAAGAAGTTGATGGTAAACCAAGAGCAACCTGTAATGATTGCCATTTGCCACATAGCTTTTTTGAAAAATGGATTGCTAAAGCTCAAAGTGGCTTAGGACATGCTTATGCATTTACTTTCAAACTAGATTCTTTACCTACACATTTGAGTGCAAATGCAAAAAGTAAAGAAATAGTCCAAAATAACTGTATAGAATGTCACAAAGAAATTGCGAGTAACACTATCAACCCTACCCTAGATCCACATAAAGATAATGCTTTAAGTTGTGTATCTTGCCACCAAGGTGTTGGTCACAAGAGAGGATTTTAAATGAAAGGAGTATTTAATGAATAACAAAGGCATTTTATATAGTGCTATAAGTGCTACTATAGTAGCTATTGCAGGTGTATTATGGCTTAATCAGGACATTACAGCTAAAACAAATGATTCAGTAGGCGGGATCATTTCACAAGAAATTGTAAAACTTGGTGATGAAAATCCTACTTTTGATTACTGGGGAAAGAACTTTCCTGATTATTTAGACATGCACACAGCAGTAGAAAAACAAACACCTAATGCAACAGAATTTGGTGGAAATTTAGCTTATTCAAAGCTTATTCGCTATCCACAACTAACTGTTCTTTGGGCAGGTTATCCATTTAGCATTGATGCAAATGAAGAAAGAGGACACTTTTGGGTTCAAGTAGATCAAATGGATACAGCTAGAAATAATAAAGATTTCTTAAATGCACATGGTTTTACAGGATTTGGCGGTCAACCAACAGCTTGTATGAACTGCCATAGCGGATGGACTCCATGGCTTTTAAACAACACTGCAAAAGGTGATTGGGTAGCATTTAACTCTGCAAAATATTGGACTATGGTTAAAACTATCCCAGCTGTAAATGGAGCTAAAGAAAACTCACCTGAACACAGCGGACCTCATGGTGGAAAAAGAATGGGTGTAACATGCGCAGATTGCCACAACCCAACAGATATGAGTTTAAGACTTACAAGACCAGCTTTAATTAAAGCATTAATTTCAAGAGGTTATGAAGCAGACGAAAAACAAGGTGTTAAAGCTTCAAGAAGCGAAATGAGAACTTTAGTATGCTCTCAATGTCATGTTGAATACTACTTCAAACCAACAGGCACTAAAGTGAAAACTATAGGCGAAAGTATTGCTAATGATAGTTCTAAAAAATGGTGGAATGGCACTCAAAAAACTTATGATGAGTTTGATTCTTGGAGAGATGGTAACAAGCCAGTTGAAATCGAAATTAATGGTATAGAGCTAGCATTTCCATGGAGTGAGTGGAAAAAAGGCGAGCCATTTAGAATAGAAATGATTGATGATTATTATGAAAAAAATAGAGAAAATTTTCCAAGTGATTGGGTTCATAAAATCACAAAAGCACCAATGATTAAAATTCAACACCCAGAAAGCGAACTTTATAGTGGTGGAGTACATGCTGCAAATGGTGTAAGTTGTGCAGATTGTCATATGCCTTATATTAGAAAAGGTGCAAAAAAAGTTACTAACCACAATATTACTTCACCTTTAGTTGATATTAACTCAGCTTGTAAAACTTGTCACACTCAAAGCGAAAGCTATCTAGCTAAACAAGTAAAAGATATTCAAAATTCAGTAGCTCATGATTTAAGAACAGCTGAATATTCTTTAGTAAGCTTGATTAAAGATGTAGAAACTATTCGTGCAGAACTTGGAAAAATGCCTAAATTTCAAACTGATGGCAAAGCAGATGATGCTAAAATTTCGGCTGAATTAAAAGAAGTATTAGAACTACATAGAAAATCTCAAATTAGAGCGGACTTTGTAGGTGCTGAAAACTCAACAGGTTTCCACAATCCTAGAGAAGCTTCAAGAATGCTTTTACAATCAGTTGATATGTCAAGACAAGGACAAACTAAGCTAGTAGAAATTGCAGCCAAAAATGGCATTAAAGATTTCAAAACTTCAAATTTAGATTTTGAAGATATTCAAAAATTAAATCCAGGTGAAATTCACTATAAAGTAGATCTAAATGGTAATAAAGCAGGTGATCGCTACTATAAACACCAAGAAGTAAATGGTAATCCACCAGCAAAACTTCTTGAAGATGATAAAAATCTAAAACCTTATAATTATAAAGTAATAGATTAATCAAAATAAACCCTCGCAATCGAGGGTTTATTCTTTTATCAAACTTACATCCTCACCTTTTAAAATTTTATTCATAGTGTTCATAGCACACATTTTTCCACACATTGAACAAGAATTAAGTTCTTCAGGCTTTCTTTCATTAAACATTTTCTTAGCCTTTTCTCCATCAATTGCTAATTTAAACATTTTTTCCCAATCAATATCTTGTCTTGCTTTACTCATTTCATCATCTATTTTTCTTTCTTTGGGAAGCTTGGCTATATCTCCTGCATGAGCTGCTATTTTAGTTGCTACTATACCATCTCTTACATCTTCTAAATTTGGAAGTCTTAAATGTTCAGCAGGAGTTACATAACAAAGTATATCAGCGCCAGCTGCTGCTGCAACTGCTCCACCAATTGCTCCACTTATATGATCATATCCTGCACCTATATCAGTAACTAATGGTCCTAAAACATAAAATGGAGCTCCATTGCAAATTCTTTTTTCAAGTTGCATATTAGCTTCTATTTCGTTAATAGCCATATGACCAGGCCCTTCTATCATTACTTGTACATCTTGAGCCCATGCTCTTTTAGTTAATAACGAAAGTTCGATAAGTTCAGCAATTTGAGCTCCATCACTTGCATCATGAGTACAACCAGGTCTTAGTGCATCACCCAAAGAAAGTGTCACATCAAATTCCTTACATATAGCAAGCAAATCATCATAATATTCATAGAATGGATTTTCAGCATCATTCATTTGCATCCAAGCATAAAGAACTGAACCTCCTCTTGAAACTATATTAGTAATCCTATCACACTCTTTAAAAACCCTAGCAGCACGAGAATTTATCCCTGCGTGAATTGTCATGAAATCCACTCCACTTTTAGCATGATGATATACTACATCTAAAAAATCTTTTGCTTTAATATCTTTTAAATCTTTTTCCAAAAAACCTACCGCATCATAAACAGGCACAGTTCCTATCATAGCTTTTGAAGTAGCAATTAGCTCATCTCTAAAACGACTGGTTTTACCATAATTACTAAGATCCATAATAGCTTCTATATTAAATTTGTGAGCCAATTCTACCTTTTTCATCTCTTCACTATAATCTACACAATCATTTGAAACGCCTAAATTTACATTTACTTTCGTTTTAAGTCCATAGCCAATACCATTTGGATCTAATGCTTTATGGTTGATATTTGCAGGAATGATGATTTTTCCACATGCTATATTTTCAAGTAAAAAACCTTCACTTACTTGTTCTTTTTGTGCAACAATTTGCATTTGCTTTGTGAAAATTCCTTCTTTTGCATAAGACATTTGAGTTTTCATTTGAATTTATCCTTGAAATAATTTTGGATAAATGAAGGGTATGTGAGTAGTTGATAAATTATCCCAACGCTAGTATTACCTAGTTCTGGTGCGGTCTAAGCTTTTAGCTTACTCTCAGCCTGTATCACAAGCTCCCGTCATTTATGCAAAAGAAGTATAGCAATAAATACAAAACAAAGTTTATTTTTTTGTTTGATTTTTAGCTTGCTTGCTAAAATGTAACAATTCTTCAGTAGTTTTAATGTAAAAAGGAATTTTTTTAAGACAGTATTTCAAAATTTCACTTGCGGCCAAAGCATCGCTTAAAGCTCTATGATGCTTACTTTCAATACACAAAAACTCTTTTAGAGCATCAAGGCCGTATTTGGGACTTTCAATGCATTTTTTAGCTAAATCAATAGTACATAATCTTCTATTTAAAAGTACTCCAAAATCATTTTCATACATAGCTTTAGATATAAAATGATAATCAAAACGCACATTGTGTGCTACAAAAATGCTATCTTTTAAAAATAACTTAAAATCATTTAACACAGCTTTCAAAGAAGGAGCATTTTCTACCATATCTAAACTAATCCCAGTTAATTCTGTAATATTTTCAGGTATGCTTTCTACTTTTACAAAACTTTCAAACCTATCAATTTCTTTATAATTTTGAATTTTTACAGCACCTATTTCTAAAATTTGACCACTTTTTATCCCGCCGGTACTTTCAATATCTACAACACAAAATATCTCATCTTTTATTTTTTTATTTTTACTTTTTAAACACAAACAATTTTGTGCATTAAGCTCTACCCCTAGTCCTAAAAGCTCAAAAATATATAAATCAAAATCATAGTGGTTTAATTCTTCTATTTTTGCAAGTTCTTTTAAAACCCAAGGAAAAGGTTTGTTTTCTTTGCTTAGCTTGATGATTAAATCATCGATTTGTTGTTGGCTCAAAATTCAAGCTTTAAAGAATTAATTGCTGTTTTTTTATCTTGCGAAGAAAAAATATAACTACCCGCGACTAAAATATCAGCTCCTGCTTCATCCAAATCAGGTGCATTTAAGCCATTTACCCCACCATCAACCTCTATAAAAACTTTAAGATTTTTCCTATCTATCATTTCTCTCAACTGGCGAATTTTATTATACACCAAAGGTAAAAAACTTTGCCCGCCAAAGCCTGGATTAACACTCATTAAAAGCACCATATCTACAAATTCTAAAATATGTTCTATGCTTGAAACTGGAGTATGTGGATTTAATACAATAGCAGGATGAATGCCGTTTTTTCTTATATACTCACACACCCTAATAGGATGGTTTTCAGCTTCTAAATGAAAACTAATAAATTTTGGTTTTATAGGTATAAATAAATCTACAAAACTACTAACATTATGCACCATTAAATGCACATCTAAAGGTACTGAAGTAATTTTTGAAATATTTTCAATCACACAAGGACCAAAAGTAAGATTTGGCACAAAATGTCCATCCATCACATCAATGTGCAACAAATCAGCTCCCGCTTGAGATACTTCTTTAATCTCATTTTCTAAGTTTAAAAAATTTGCAGACAATAAACTTGGCGCTACATACATTATATATCTCCAATAAAATAAAAAATAATTTTATCATACTTATTATCAAATTTTCTTTATGTATTTTTAATAATATTTGATTTTTTTAAGCTTGCTTTAGATATAATGCTAAAAATTATTTTTATTTCATAAGGAAAAATTTATGTCAAGAATTTGCCAAATTACAGGAAAAGGACCTATGGTAGGTAACAATGTTAGCCATGCTAACAACAAAACTAAAAGACGCTTTTTGCCAAATTTAAGAACAGTTCGTATTACTTTAGAAGATGGAACTACTAGAAAAGTTAGAGTTGCTGCTTCAACTTTAAGAACACTTAAAAAACAGAGTAGCAAATAATCCTTAATATAAACGAGGAATTATTATGTCTTTTTTGAAAAAGCTACAAAAATTCCTCAATTGGTCCCCTTCTCCAAAACCTTCAATCAACCTCAATGACGAGCTTTACGAGCAACTTAGATTTTTAAGAATTCCTCTTATTGCTGTCGTAATAATGACACTAATTGGAGCTTTTGGTTATATGCTTACAAGTAATTATAATCTCAATGATGCTATTTACCAAGCTGGTATGACATTTACCACTTTAGGCTACACTGAAGTCAATCCCATACCAACAGCGGGTAGAATTTTTACCGTTATATATGTATTATTAACTTTTACAATATTTACTTTTTGCATGGGTTTAGTGATAGAAATAGTAAAAAAAGGAATCTTGTCTAAAATAATCAAGGAGAGAAGAATGCTTCATAAAGTTGCAAGATTAAAAAATCATTTTGTAATATGCTATCACAATGATTTTACCATAGAACTAGCACAGCAATTCAAAGAAAATCACATTCCTTTTGTTGTTGTTGATGAAATAGAAAATTTTAGCGAGATAGCTGAAAAATATAATTATCCTTATTATATAGAAAGTGCTCCACATACAAATATAGCCTTTTTAAAGACCAATCTTTCTAGCGCAAAAGGTGTAATTACTCTTAGCAATAACATAGCAGATAATATAGCCATCATTGCTTCAGTGAGATTGTTTGAAAAAGAATTACAAAGAATCAATCCTTATTTTATACTAGCTAGCTCAAGCAATGAAGACGAAACTGAAAAACTAAAAAAACTTGGAGCAAATTCCATAGTTTCTGCTACAAAATTGGTCGCACAAAGACTTAGTGCTATGTCAGCAAGACCTGATATGGAAAATTTATTAGAAAATTATCTTTACAAAAAAAATAGCCCTATTGATTTAGAAGAGGTTAAAATTCCTGACGAGTCATGGGTGAGATTTAAAAGACTAAAAGAAATCCATTTAAGAGATATGGCAAATGTTAGCATAGTAGGAATTTTGGAAAATAAAAAATTTACCCCTATGCCAAGAGGAGACACTTTAATAGGCACTGGTGCAAAATTGTTAATCGTTGGTACAGCAGATAGTATAAAAATAGCTAAAAAGATTATTAAAAATAAACAAAAACCTGACGAGTTAAAATACATTTAACTTATTTAAGCTATAATCAATAACAATAAAATTTCAAAAAAAGGAGGCTTACATGCTACATGAATTTAGGGATTTAATCACCGAGTTAAAAGGCAAGGATATGCATTTTGATAAGTTGTTTGAAGAGCACAACAAACTTGATCACAAAATCAAAGATGCAGAAGAAGGTAGAATTCATCTAGATAGCTTAGAAATAGCAAATCTAAAGAAAGAAAAGTTAAAATTAAAGGATGAATTAAATACTTATTTATCAAATTATAAAAAATAATTTCTGCCGATTTTTTTAACTTTTAAGGATTAAATATGTTTAGGAAAAAAAGTCAATTATCACAAGACTTTGAAAATTTACAAAATAAAATCAAAGAACTAGAAGAAGAAAACAAAAGACTTCTTTCAGAAAAACAAGAATTAATTAAAAATTATGAAAAACAACTTCAAGGAAATTGCGGAAAAACTGAACTTGAAACAAATCTTTTGGAAATGCTATTAAATGGTGTTTTAAAAGGTATTGCAAATGTTCAAAGTGATATGCAGGAAAATGTTAATAAAGCGGAAATGATTTCTCAATATTCTGATTCCTCTTTAAAAGATATGCAAGAGTTAAATTCAATAACTCACTCTATCATATCTTCACTTCAAAGCATTATAGAATCAGCTAATCGCTCAAGAGATACAGCGGGAAATTTACACCGCAGCGTTGATGAGATCACTAATGTTATTAACTTAATCAAAGATGTATCCGATCAAACCAATCTTTTAGCACTAAATGCCGCAATCGAAGCTGCTAGAGCAGGAGAACACGGCAGAGGCTTTGCTGTTGTTGCTGATGAAGTAAGAAAACTTGCTGAAAAAACACAAAAAGCAACTTCTGAAGTAGAATTAAATATTAACCTATTAAAACAAAATGCTGATGAGATGTATGGACAAAGCGAACAAGTAGAAAAAGTATCATTAGAATCTAATGAGCATATAGTAAAATTCTCTAGTAATTTTGCTCAATTAATTTCTAATGCAAATTCAACTAGTTCTCACGCTAAAAGCATTACCTCTGAAATATTCATATCACTAGCAAAACTAGATCATATTGCATTTAAATTAAATGGATATAATGAAATTATTCATGCTTCAGGAAAAACTTTATCTGATCACTTAAGTTGCAGACTTGCAAAATGGATTGCTGGTATTGGCAAGGAAAGATTTTCTGGCGGAAGAGCTTTTGGTAAGTTAAATTTACCACATCAAAAAGTACATGAAAATATGAACCAAGCCGTTGCTTTAGCACATAATGAAGATACAAGTGATAAACTAGTACAAAATCAAATTTTAGATAAATGCTCTAATGCTGAAAAGGCTTCTGAAGATTTATTTGGAATCTTTAAAGAAATGCTTGATGAAAAAGATCTAAATATTGAAAATAAAGAGGAAAAATAAAAAGAGGTAAGATTAATTCTTACCCTTAAACCATAAATACGCATACTCAAGTAAAGGAGTTTTTATAGGATTTTCTTTAGAAAACTTTTCAAAATCTTTTCTTTTTATCCATACTGCTTGGATATCCTCCCCCTCAATTCCACCACCATTACCAATTTTATCATCTTCATTAATTTCAGCAAAAAATAAAAATTGTCTACTAACACCTGAACCAAAACCTGCATAAAATTCCCCTATTTTTTCTACAACCTTAGGAGCATAACCTAGTTCTTCAACACATTCTTCTTTAGCTATTTCCTCTAAACTCAAATCTTTATCAACAAGACCTGAACAAAGCTCTATGCTAAATCCCATCTCGTTTAAATTTAAGTTATTGCGTTTTTGATAATCCCATAAAGGAATTCTAAATTGCTTTACAAAAACAAAAGAATCTTTTTGAGTATGATATAAAAAAACAGAAACACTATCTAATGCTTCTATAAAATCCCAAGTGTATTTTTTGTTATCTTTACCTATATAAGTATATCTTTTAGGTTTAATATATTTTGAGTTAGAAAATTGCTCTTCTTGTAAATTTTTCATGTAAAATCCTTATAATTTTACATCTATTATAACAAAATAAAACGAGTATGAAAAAATATAAAAGAATTTAAAAGAGTTGCTATAAAAAGCAACTCCAAAAAGAAGTAAAAAAGATGGTATTACATCATACCACCCATGCCTCCCATACCGCCCATACCACTCATATCAGGCATAGCAGGTTTATCTTCTTTAATTTCGCTAATTGTAGCTTCAGTTGTTAAAAGCATACTAGCTACTGATACCGCATTAAGTAAGGCTACTCTTTCTACTTTAACAGGATCGATAATACCGCTTTCAAGCATATTTACATATTCACCTTTTGCAGCATCAAAACCAGTATTTTCTTCTTTACTATTTTCTACTGTATTTACAACTACACCAGCATCAAATCCAGCATTTTCAGCAATTTGTCTTAAAGGTGCTCTTAATGCTCTTTCTACAATAGCTGCACCAATAGCTTCATCACCTTGCAAATTCAAGCTGATTTTTGATTTTGCTTTGATTAATGCAGCGCCACCGCCTATTACTATACCTTCTTCAACTGCAGCTTTTGTAGCACTTAATGCATCATCAACTCTATCTTTTTTCTCTTTCATTTCAGTTTCAGTAGCCGCACCAACTTTAATCACCGCTACACCGCCGCTTAATTTAGCTAATCTTTCTTGTAATTTTTCTCTATCATAATCTGAACTTGTTTCAGCAATTTGGGCTTTGATTTGGTTAATTCTTGCATCAATATTTGCTTTTTCACCTGCACCATTTACAATAGTTGTATTGTCTTTATCAATAATCACGCTTGAAGCTTGACCTAAATCTTGAATACTAGCACTTTCTAAAGTTCTTCCAAGCTCTTCAGAAATCACTTCACCACCTGTTAAAATAGCAATATCTTCAAGCATAGCTTTTCTTCTATCGCCAAAGCCAGGAGCTTTAACTGCTGAAATATTTAAAACACCTCTTAATTTATTTACAACTAAAGTTGCCAAAGCTTCGCCTTCAATGTCTTCAGCTATAATTAAAAGTGGTTTTCCTGTTTTTTGAATTTGCTCTAAAATTGGTAATAAATCTTTTAAGTTGGCAATTTTTTTATCAAATAACAAAATAAAAGGATTTTGCAATTCAGCTGTCATTTTTTCAGTATTTGTAATGAAATATGGGCTTAAATAACCTCTATCAAATTGCATACCTTCAACTACATTTAATTCATCATTGATTGATTTTGCTTCTTCAACAGTGATAACACCATCTTTTCCAACTTTTTCCATAGCATCAGCGATTAAATTTCCGATTTTCTCATCTGAATTCGCAGAAATTGTCGCAACTTGAGCTATTTCTTTTTTATCTTTAACTTCACGAGAAAGTTTTTTAAGTTCAGCTACTATAGCTTCGCAAGCTTTATCCATACCTCTTTTAACTTCGATAGGATTAGCACCTGCTGTAATATTTCTCAAACCTTCTTTAAAAATAGCATGCGCTAAAACTGTTGCTGTTGTTGTTCCATCGCCTGCTTGATCAGCTGTTTTACTAGCTACTTCTCTAACTAAAGAAGCACCCATATTTTCTAAAGAATCTTTTAATTCCACTTCTTTAGCTACACTCACACCATCTTTTGTGATAGTTGGAGCACCAAAACTTTTTTGGATTAATACATTACGACCGCGTGGCCCCATAGTGACTTTTACAGCATCATTAAGTTTTTTAACACCTTCATAAAGTTTATTTCTTGCTTCATCTGAAAAAAATATTTCTTTTGCCATTTTTTATCCTTTTTTATTTAATAATCCCTAAAACATCTTCAACATTAAGAACTAAATACTCTTCATTATCAAGTTTAATTTCAGTTCCACCGTATTTTGCAAACATTACTTTATCATTTACCTTAATATCTTCTATTTCTTTGCTTACTGCAACAACTTCACCATTTAATGGTTTTTCTTTAGCATTATCTGGTATAATAATCCCAGAAGCAGTAGTTTTCATTTCTTCTAAGCGTTTTACTAAAATACGCTTTCCTAGAGGTTGAAAATTCATTTTTTATCCTTTCTAAAATGTGCCATTTTTAGCACTCTTTGTTTTTGAGTGATAGAATTATACATTAAAGAAAGTTAATTGTCAATAAATTAAGTAAAATATATCATATAAGTTTAGTCTATATCACTAAATTTATATGATATATTATTATAAAGGTTTCTCATGAAAAAAATTCTTTACATTCTTTTAGGTGTAGTGTGTATAGCATTTCTAGCTATATATACATTATTATTTACAAGCATGGGTAATGCTTTTTTAAAGCCAAGAATCGAAACGATTATTGCTCAAAAAAGTGGTATGAATGTTAAATTTGAAAATTTTAAAATTAGTTTTTCACAACTTGACATTAAAGCAAATATTGATGATAAATTTTTTGCTAACATAGAAGGTGGCATATCACCTTTAAGACTAGGATTTGATTTAAACTATCTTTTAGGACTTAAACAAAACTATATTCAAAATCTTGGCTTAAAAAGCGATAAAGATTTTACATTTAAAGGTAGTGCTATAGGTAAAAGTAGTGATTTTTTAGTAAAAGGTAATGGATTTTTGTTTGATTCTAATCTTAGCTTAGATGCAAAAATTGTTGATTTTTCTCCTATAAATCTTGAATTTATTGGTAAAAATATAGATTTGGCTCAAATTTTAGATTTTGCTAATCTACCAAGATATGCTCAAGGAAAAATTAGTATTATAAGTGATATACAAGCTAAAAATTTAAAACCAAATGGTAATGCTTTGATTAATTTTTATACAAGTTCTATCAACAATACTCTAATTGAAAAAGATTTTAATCTAAGCTTACCAAAACAAAGCTATATAAAGGGTGAAATAAGATCTTTAATCCAAAACAATGAAGTTATTTCTAAAAGTGAAATTTTAAGTAACTTCTTCAAACTTTATACACAAAAAAGTATTTATGATATAGCAAAACAAAGCTTAACTAGTGATTTTGATATCAAAATAGATGATTTTAATCAATTTTCATCTCTAGCCAAAATGAAACTCCAAGGCAAAAGTCAAATTCAAGGTAATTTACTTTTTGCAAACAATCAATTGCAAAAATTAGATGCTAACTTACTTGGATTTGGTGGTAGCTTAAAAGCTGTTTTAGAAAATAATAATCTTAATATCAATACAACTAATATAGAAGTAGCAGAACTTTTAAAAACCATATCCATACCTGCTTTTATTAATTCTAAATTAGTTTTAGATTTAAAAGCACAAGGGCTTGATTTTAAAAATTTCAATCTAAACACTAGGTTAAACAATGCAAATATAAATGTTATGGAATTTAAAAAACTAAGCAATCTTGACTTTCCAAAAACAAATTTTAACTTACAAGCTAAAGCAAATGCGAAAAATTCTTTGATTGATTATGAAGCTTTACTTGATTCAAACATAGCAAAAATACCTCAACTAAAAGGTTCATATAACCTTACAAACAAAGATTTAAATGTACAAATTAGTGCTTTTATAGATAATCTTAACAAATTAAAACCTTTAACCAAACAAGATCTCAATGGACCTTTAAATTTAGATGCCAAAGTTGATCTTAAGTCAAATCAAATTCAAAATCTTGATGCAAATATTAAAATCATGCAAGGGCTTATCAATGCAAAATCCAATGGAAAAAGTTTACAAGCAAAGATTGATAATATAAAATTAGAACAACTTTTTCCTTTGATAGGACAAAAAGTTTTAGCATTTGGTGATGTAAATGCAGATATTGACTTAAAGTCACTTGATTTTAACAATATTAATGGTGATTTTAAAGCAAATATTAATTCTTCTTTTAATGAAGTAGAATTATCCAAGCTTTTAGAGAAAAAATTTCCAAAGAATACTTCAGCAAAAATCAATCTTGATGGAAAAATTTCTAAATCAATCATTGATTTTAACGCTAAAGTTCTAAGTTCATTTGCAAATATTAATTCATTAAAAGGTAAATTTGATCTTAATCAAATGGATCTAGTAAGCACTTATAATATATCATTGCAAGATTTTTCGAAGCTAGGATTTTTAGTTGATAGAAACTTAAAAGGTAAGGCTGATTTTGAAGGAAAATTTGATTTTAAAAACGCTTTAATAGATGCAAGTATTAATAGTAAAAATATATTTAACGGCTCATTAAATGCCACTTTAAAAAATAATATTTTTAACGCTAAAATGCAAAATACCGATCTTTCAAATTTAACTCAAAGCTTAGATTTACCTGATTATTACCAAGCAAAATCAAATTTAAGCATTGATTATAATCTTTTAAAAGAAAGTGGTGTAGTGCTAATGAATTTAGCTGATGGGCAACTTAAGAAAAATCTCATCACAGGTGCTTTAATGTTACTTTTACAAAAAGATATCACTCAAGATGTATATCGCAACGGTGAAGCCAAAATAAATATCAACAAAAATCTTATAGATTTAAATTTAAACCTAGTGGCTGATAGAAGCAATATAAATATTAGCAAAGGTAAGGTTGATACAAAAAGTACCAAATTAAACATTCCTTTTAATATCGTCATTGATAGAGCAAACTTCAAAGGTGTTATAAAAGGAACAACGCAAGATCCTAAAGTAAGTCTTGATACAAAAAGTGTTGTAAATTCTATTGTTAATACAATAGGTGGAAATGCTAGTGATGGTGCTAAAAATACAGGTAAAAAAGTAGATCAAGCAATAGATAAAATTTTTAACAAACTCTTCTAATAAATCTAGCCTTTAAAAAAAGGCTAGATTTTTATTAAAATAAACCAAATTTACCATCTTTTTTCTTATATAACACCCTCATTTTTGCATCTATGTCATTAAAAACTAAAAATATATCTTTACTTGCTTTTAATTTTTCCAATGCTTCTTCAATTTCCAAAGGCTTATATAGCTCAAGTTCTGTTGGAACTATCTCATCTTCCTCAATCAAGCTCGGTAATACTAAATTTTCTTTTATCTCATCTTGATGTTTATGGGTAATATTTTTATCATGCAATCTTCTTAAAACCTTAGAAATTCTATCAGTAGCTAAATCTATAGCAGCGTATAAGTCTTTATCTTTTTGCTTTACAACCACTGTATTAATACCGGCTAGATTAATGCTAAATTCAGCCCAAAATCCTTTCTTTCCATGCCTTTCATCAGCACTTATAACACAACGCGCAGAAATCACATCTAAGCCATATTTACTTAAAGCATCAAAGCTTTTTTCCACATACTCTTTTATAGACTCAGTTAGCTCAAATTGCTTTCCAACTATACTTGTATTCATTACTTCTCCTTTTTATGAAGTTAAATACATTATAGCACTTTAATCGTAAAAAAATAACTTTTTAAATAAAAAATAAATTTAAAATTTTAAAGGATCTAGAATAAGCACACCATTCTCTGAAAGTTTTTTACCTTGAAAGTGTGTTTTACAAAAAGAAACAATTAAAGCATGAAAAATTTGATAAAGCTCATATAATTTACATTCTTTTTTTAATAAAACACACAATTCTTGTTGATTTTTAGCTATGTCTTTTTTTAAAAAATCTGCCAACTCATCATAACTTTGACACTCATAGCCTAAATAATTAGCTATTTTTGCACTATAAGCATCAACTACTAAAACTTCTTTTTTGCATATATAATTTAAAATTCCATCAGCACTTTCTTGACCAAAACCCTTAATATCTAAAAGCCATTCTCTATCAACTTCTTCTTTAAAAAGCTCAAAAGAATTAAAATATTGAAAATATTTTTGAGTAAAATTTTTAATATATTTTGCCTTAGTATTATAAAATCCACTTGGCTTTATTAAAAACGCTAAATCTTGAGTATTTAAATTTGATAAATCTTCTATCTTAGCAATATTTGCTTGTTTTAAATTTATCAAAGCTTTCAATACATTTTTCCAGTTTGTATTTTGAGTTAAAACTACAGAAATTAAAATTTCAAACTCACTTAAAGTATTATTTTCTAGCCATTCAAAATCTTTATAACCAATATTTGCATTAACTAAAGCTTTAAAAATTTCATATCCACTCATGCTTTTTCACTCTTTCTTAAATGCATCAAAATAGCCTCAATTACATCATCATCGTCTTTACTTTTTGCTTTAATGACTTCTTTGCTCTCATCATCTTTTACAAAACAAATATTTTGCTCATAATTGCTCACTAATTTATAATATTTGCTAGCTAAAATTTTTATGATGATTAAATCCAAAAACTGCTTTGTGAAGATATCAGGTCTTCCAAAACGATCATTCATCTCACTTTCTATCTCATAAACTTCATTAACACTCATACACTTACTAAGTCTTCTGTAAAGTTCTAATCTCAAACGATCTTCGCTAATATACTCACTATTTAAAAAAGCATTGATATTAAGCTTTAGATCTATTTTCTTCTCTTTAATTTCTTCTTTTTTACTTAATTTATTAATTTCATCTTCTAACATTTTAAGATACAAACTATAACCAATTTGTTCTATATGTCCACTTTGATCCACACCTAATAAATTTCCACCACCACGAATTTCTAAATCATGGTAAGCAAGCACGCTTCCTGAGCCTAAATAAGAATTACTCTCTAAACTCGTAAGTCTTTTTAAAGAATCTTTTGTGATTTTTTCCTTATCTTCAATCAAAAAATAACAATATCCTTGCTTAGCACTACGCCCTACTCTTCCTCTAAGTTGGTGCAAATCAGCCATACCAAAGCGATCTGAATTTTCTACTATGATAGTGTTTGCATTTGCCAAATCAATACCACTTTCAACTATAGAAGTACAAAGCAATAAATCATATTCTTTATTTTCGAATTTAATCATTTCTTCTTCAGTAGTTTTTGCATCAATTTTAGAATGCAAGATTAAAATTTTTAAATTTGGAAACAAATCTAAAAGATATTTTTTACACCCATCAATACTTGCTATATGATTGTGTATATAAAAAATCTGTCCTGCTCTTCTTAATTCTCTTGAAATAGCTTCTTTAATCAAAGCATCACTACTTTCTCTAACAAAGGTACGCACATCCAAACGATCCTCAGGTGGAGTTTGTAAAACACTATATGATTTTAAAGAACTAAGAGCTTGATTTAAACTTCTTGGTATAGGTGTTGCCGACATAGATAGAATATGTGAATTTTTACTTAATTCCTTGAGTTTTTCTTTTTGTTTTACACCAAATTTATGCTCCTCATCTATCACGACTAAACCCAAATTTTCACACTCAACCCCTAAAAGAGAATGCGTTCCAACCACTACACAAGGCTTATTTTCTTTTAAAAATGCTAAAACTTGTTTTTTTTCTTTAGCACTAGTAAAACGATCTAGCTTAAAAACCTCTATATCAAAAGAATCAAATCTTCGTTTTAAGGTTTTAAAATGCTGGGCTGAAAGTAAAGTAGTTGGCACAAAAAATAAAGCCGTATAACCACTTTTTACACAAGTAAATATAGCGTTCATAGCAACTTCTGTTTTACCAAAACCCACATCGCCACTTAAAAGCCTATCCATCACCTGCATACTTTTTAAATCTTGAGTGATTTCTTGACAAACTTGACTTTGATCTTTAGTGTAAAAAAATCCTGCCTTATTGATAAATTCATCTTGTAATTCTTGAGAAATTTTTAATTCTTTTGCTTTTATCAAAGCTCTAGCCGCTGCTAAAGAAACTATATTTGAAGCAATGGCAAATAATTTTTCTTTTAATCTTTCCTTGATTTTTAAAAAACTTCCTTTTCCAAGCTTATCAAGTAAAGGCACGCCACCACTTGCACCGATATATTTATCAATCATATATAAATTTTCAACAGGCAATAAAAGCTTATCGTTATTTAAATACCCAAGAGCGACAAATTCTTTTTTTGCTCCTGCTATTGCAATAATCTCAAGACCTAAAAATTTAGCTACACCATAATCTTCATGCACAACAAAATCCCCAACCCTAAGCTCATCTATTACCAAACTTGCTTTTCTAACTCTTTTATTTTTTTCTTTTTTATTTAAAGATATGATAAGCTCATCTTGAGTACTTAAATTAATTCTTTCTTGGGATATTTTTAATTTAATATTTGAAAATTCTTGTAAATTTAAAGCTTTAAACAAAGCTTCATTTTTTGCTAAAACAGTAATTTTTTTATCTTTGTGAAAAGTGAAAAAATCATGATTATAAGAACTTACCAAATCTTTATAAAATATTGGTTCAGGTAAAATATTTTGATTGATTTTACTAATATCTTCTTCAAAATCATTTACATCAAATTTTTTTATGCTTACAAAATTTAAATCTAAATAATCACAAAAATCATCAACACACCAAAAACCTAAAGAATTAACATCGTTTATAATACTTTGACTTTGGAAATTTTGAATTTTTTCTTGTAAATTTTCATATTGCTCTTGGCTAAAAGCACTCAAAAAAGGACAAATTTCTATATTGGAGAGTTCAGCAGGGATTGATTTTTGCGTATGTATATCAAAATATCTTATACTTTCTATCTCATCTGAAAAAAGTAAAATTCTAAAAGGTTGTTCTTCATTAATCGCAAAAATATCTATAATATCCCCGCGTATTGAAATTTCACCCTTATCTTGAACTATATCTACAAACTCATATCCACTATGTAAAATTTCTTCTTTAAATTTCTCTAAAGCAAGAAGTGAATTTCTTTTCAGAATAATGTTTTTTAGATGCTTTTTACCTGGTAATTTTTGCAAAATTGTTTTTATGGGAGATATTAAAATTTTATTTTCATTTTCTTTATGATAAGCATTTAATACTTTACAAATTTCAAAAAGTTCTTTAGAAAAAGAGCGTAAATCGCTACCAAATTCTGCTCTAAAATCAGGTAAAATAAAAGTTTTTAATTTTAAAAATAAGCAAACTTGAGCTAATTCATCTGCTTCTTTATCATTCTCACAAATTATTAACTCAGTTTTATTACTTAATAAATATTCATATAATTTAGCTTGCATTTTCTGAATTTTCTATACTCACATCAATAGTTGCAAGCTCTTCTTCTTTTTCAATTATTTTACTACTTCCGTTAAATTTCCCACCATTTTCAATACTTAATTGTTTAACTATGATATTACCATTAAGTACACCGCCGGATAAAATTTCTAAAGAATCAACTTGCATTTCTCCCTCAAAAACTCCATTGATTACTATTTTACTTGCCTTAACTTGTCCTTTTAAAACACCACTTTTACCTATCACTATCACATTAGAAGAATTAATTACTCCTGTGATTTCTCCATCTAAATGAAGCATAGAATCAAAATAAAATTTTCCTTCTATTTTTGCTCCGTTTGAAATGACTGTAGTTTCGGATACTGCAGCAATAGAGCCTTTATTAAAGATTGCCATGGCACTCTCCTTTCTTTTTCAAAAATTTGTTCATAGTTTTTTCGGTTTAAATCTATAAAAATCTTAGGATCTAAAAGTTTATTAATAAATCTAACCTCATAATGCAAATGCGGCCCCGTAGAAAGACCTGTATTTCCTGTATAACCCAACAAATCACCTTTTTTTACAAATTGCCCTGCTTTGACAACATCCTGACGCGTCATATGCGCATAAACCGTTTTAAAACCAAAATTATGGATCAAAATCACTGAGTAACCATAGCCATTATTGCTATATGCAGCGTATTCAACCACTCCATTTGCAGGCGCATAAATAGGAGTTTTTAAAGCTGCTCTTAAATCAATACCTGGATGAAATTCTTTTTTATTTAATATAGGATGATGACGCCATCCGAAATTACCTGTGACTCCATTATCTTCTATCACATGACCATTTGGAATTTGTGTTAAAAATAAATAAGCTTGATCATTAGTAAGTTTGACTTTTTCTAATCTTTCTGGTATATCTAAACTTTCATCTTGCTTTAAGCCTAAATTATCCTCAATATCTGCAAGTTGGGTTTGGAGTTCATCATATAAGGCTGTTTTTTCCTCTAAACTTTTTTGCATACTCTCATTTTGAGAAAACAATTTAGTATTCTTTGAAGATAATATTTCTTGTTCTTTTAAAAGCTCTGAACGCTTATCTGCTAGATAATTAATATATAAAGCACCTAAAACTATAACAACAAAAACAAAAGTAGTAAAATAAATTATTACTTTTTTTATAATCTGACTTAATAAAAAATGTCTAGAACCATTTACATCTGTAATAGTTAGCGTAAATTTATCTTTCATTATAGCCTCTTAAAAATTTTTCTACCAATACAAAAGAACCAAAAACTAAATATAACTCATCTTTTTTTATTTGTTCAAATTTTTGATAAACAATATCTAATTTTTCTAAATTTTCTAGCAAAACAGAACCCGCCAAAGGTCTATCTTTACTTTCATAATCATAAATTTCAACTATTTTTATTATAGGTTTTAAAACCTTTAAAATTTTATAAGAATCTTTATCTAAAAAGCAATTATAAACTAAATGAACTTTTTTTTCCTTGAAAATTTCAACTAAAGCTAAAGCCGCCATTTCATTATGTCCTACATCAATAAAAATATTTTGACTTATTTGCTCGCACCTTCCTTTTAAATCAAGTTTTGGTAGATTTTTGATACTTTGAATTAATTCTTTTTCATTTTTAGCACAAATTTTAGAAAAAGCTTCTAAAGCTAAAAAAAGATTATCTTTTAAAAAAGTTGCAAAATTGTGCTTTTGAATATATTCTTGCACATAAGGATAAATAAAATTATTTTTTTCTAGCAAACTGATACTTAAACTAGCTCGTTTTAAATTTGCTATTTTTTGAGCCAAATTTAATACTTTTGCTTCTTGCTTATGATTAATTAAAGCTTTGGCACTCATGGCTTTTAATTTTGTTCTTGCTATTTCTTCTAAATTTTTACCTAATAAATCTTGATGATCAAATCCTATTTTAGTAAAAACACTAAAATTTATTTCAAAAACACTTGTCGCATCATACTCCCCACCTACTCCGGCTTCTAAAATCACATAATCACAATCTTTAAAAATAAAAAAAGCTAAAAAAGTAGCGTATTCAAAATAACTAAGTTTTTTTACATCTTCCAAAAAAACACTTTCTAGTTTTTCATGCGCTTTTTCTAAAAGTTCATTGCTTACAATTTTGCCATTTAACCAAAATCTTTCATTAAATTCAAAAATATGTGGACTTGTATAATGACCTACTTTATATCCTTGATCTAAAAGTAAAAGCGCTAAAAATCTACCCGTACTTCCTTTGCCATTAGTGCCAATAATTTGGATATTTTTAGTTTTTGGAATAAATTTTTTATACTTCTCATACATACTAAACATAAAAAATCTACTAATTTTTTGCACATACATAGTTTTTTGTGAAAGTATTTGTTGAAATTTCATGCTAAGCTTTTTGGATTAATTCTTTTAAAATATCGCCATCTGGAAATTCTTTTTTTTCTATGTAAGAAGATGATAAAATAAGTTTAACTACTTCTTCTTTATAAATAAATTTATAATCATCTATAAGCTTTAAGGCTTTTTCTATAAAAATCTGAGCACTTTCTAAATTTTTACCCGGAAGTATAACCAAATAAGAACTTTCATCTAAAATCCAAATTTCACCCATATCTTTACATAAATCTTTAAGTATCTTTTTAAACTTTCCACTAATTGCCTTAAAGCTATCAACACCATAGATATTAATAACATGCTCTATATTATTAATTTTAAAAAAACATAATGCATAATTAACAGCATAAAGCTTATAGTTTTCATCAAGTTTTTTAAGTTCTTGAGTAAGACTCCACTGCTCTCTTTGCTCATCATCACTTGTAGCTTGAATTTGAGTTTTAATTTGCGCTATTTGCTCGTTTGCATATAAAAGTTTATCTTTTAGTGTATCAAAATTAATTTGAACATTACCATTTTCATCTTTAGTTAAAGCATTAATAAATTTCACATCTTCTTGGCTGTTATCATAAAGCTTTGATACCATTTCATTTAAGCTTTCTAAGTGCTGATTAAAAAAAGAAAGGTTTTTTTGTATATAATATTTATCTGTTGCTTCTTTTTTTTGCAACATTAAATAATACTCATGTGCAAATTCTTTCCTAGCAATTAATTTAGGATTTTCTTTTAAATTTTGTTTAAACTGCTCAAGCTCTTTACTTACTCCAAACAAAGACTCCAAAGAAGCTAGTAAAAGTTCAGCCTGCTTCTCATAAGATCTCTCCTTTAACATAACAATGAGTTTTTCAACTAAAGTGTGAAAATCCAAAAACGCTCGAATATTAAATTCTTCTAGTTTTTTTAAAAGCTCATAATCCTCATAAGATTTTTCAAGCTCTCTCCATTTAGCCCTTAAAAGATATATGGTTTCTAAATCCATAGCTTGAGATAATCTGTGTTGAGTAATTTTTGCTAGTTCTTTGATTTTTTTATCTTTGCTAATACTAAGCTGTTGCACAATCAAATCAAGCAAAGCATAAACATCTTCATATTTTCTACTTACTTGCCTATTAAGCCTAGAAACTAAAAACATCAAAAACTCATCAATAGTTCGAATGCTTTTTCCTTTTAGCTCTTGCTTATAAATATCATCTAAAAGATTAGTATATTTTTCTATCCTTGCTTTATTAAAACTCATCACTCCCGCTTTTTTAGCGCATTCTTCAAATACCTCACTATAATTTTCAGGAGTTGGATGCAACTTACGCTCTTTTAATTTTATCAATGTTTCTTTTGCAATCTCATTGATATGACTTGCCATTTATTTATAACCCCTAATAGCTATAATAGAAACAAATTCATCAAAAGCTTCACTTGATGCATTTTTAATTGCTTCAAATCTAGCTTGATCGCTAATAATAGAATTTGGATTAATATCAAAATTATAACTTCCCTTAGTATTTACAACTTCTTCTTTACCATTTTTATAACGCATAAGAAATTCCAAGTAAAGCTCTGCTTTATAATTAACTACATAACCATTTCTATCATACACCATAGGATGAAATTCTAACTTTTTCATCGTAACTATAATAGAACTATCTGCATTATGCTCATCTGTGACTTTTCTGCCAAGCTTATTAAGCATAGCTTCTCTTAAAATATCTGTTATATAAACACTATTTTCGGGATCTTGTTTACTAATATTGATTTTCAAAAATACATTTTCACCCAAAACCCTACTTGCCATTTGAGATGATGGGATATATCCACAAGATATAATAAAAAAAGCAAAAAAAGATATTAAATATTTTTTCATTTAACCACCAAATTTACCAATTTCTTATCAATATAAATTTCTTTTACAATGGTTTTTCCTTCTAGCCATTTTGCAACATTTTCTTTAGCCAAAGCTAAAATCTCATCTTCTTTAGCCTCTGAATTTATTTCAATCTGTGCTCTTTTTTTACCATTAACACTAATAGCTATATTAAAACTATCTTTTACAAAAACTTCTTCTTTTATTTTTAATACTTTAAAATTTTCACATTTAAACAAATGCTCGCTAAGCTCAAAACAAACATGAGGGATAATAGGCTCTAAAATATTTAAAATAATATAAAAAGCTTCTTTTAAAACTTCTTTATGATTTATAGCATTTAAGGCATTTAAAGCTTCCATACATGCAGCTATTAAGGTATTAAAGGCAAAACTTTCTTCATAAACTTCAAAAGATTTTTTCAAAGCTTCATATACTTTTAATCTAGCATATTTTTCTTCTTTATTTAAACTTTGATGATCAATTTCTTGTAATTTTCCACATTCTAAACTCATAGCCTTTTCATAAAGCCTATTGATAAATTTAAACGCACCCTCTAGCGCACTATCGTTCCATTCAAGTTCTTTAGCAGGTGGTGCAGCAAACAATATAAACAATCTTGCACTATCTGCTCCATATTTTTCTATAATATAATCAGGATCTACTACATTACCCTTAGATTTACTCATCTTAGCACCATCTTTAGTGACCATTCCTTGGGTTAAAAGTCTATTAAAAGGCTCATCATCTTTTAAATAACCCAAATCTCTAAGTGCTTTTTGGAAAAATCTAGCATAGAGTAAATGCAATATCGCATGTTCAATCCCTCCAATATATTCATCAACATTCATCCAATAATTAACACTTTTTTCATCTACCGCTTTTTCTTGCCATGTTTTATCATCACTTGCAAAACGCGCAAAATACCAAGAACTTTCAAAGAAAGTATCTAAAGTATCGCTTTCTTTTTGTGCTTTTTTGCCACATTTTGGACAAATGCACTCTTTCCATATTTCATGCTTATCAAGTGGATTTCCCTCTCCATTTATAATCACATCTTCAGGCAAGGTAATAGGTAAATTTTCTATTTTTTGAGGAACTATGCCACAAGAATTACACTTAATCATTGGTATAGGAGCACCCCAATATCTTTGTCTAGAAACACCCCAATCACGAATTTTAAAATTGGTAACCTTTTTACCAATACCCAAAGATTCAATTTTTAAACTAATTTTTTCTCTAGCATCATTACATTCTAATTGATCAAATTCGCCACTATTGGTTAAAACACCTTCTTTTAAAGTGTAACATTGTGCGTCATTTTCATCTTTATAAATTACTTTTTTTATAGCTAAATTATAAGTTTTTGCAAACTCATAATCTCTTTCATCATGAGCAGGCACACTCATAACAGCCCCACTACCATAATCACTTAAAACAAAATTAGCTACCCATAAAGGAATTTTTTCTTTACTTAGTGGATGGATTACATGAAGATTTAAAAAATATCCTTCTTTTGGTGCAGCTTGTCTTTGGCGGGGTGTTTGATTTTGTATATTTTGAATTTTTATGATAGTATCTTGATCTAGTAATTTTTTATCAATTAATTCGTTTACTATTTCATGATCAGGTGCTAAAGCAATATAAGACACTCCATAAATAGTCTCAGCTCTTGTTGTAAAAACATTGATCTTTTTTGCACTGATTTTATCATTTTCTTCTATATCAAAATCAAAACTAAGTCCTGTGCTTTTACCTATCCAATTTTCTTGCATAGTCAAAACCTGACTTGGCCATTTTCCTTCTAATTTTTTAAGATCTTGCAATAATTCATCTGCATAAGCGGTAATTTTTACATAATATCCTGGCATTTTTTTTCTAATGACTTCATGTCCACAACGCCAACATTTGCCATCTTCAACTTGCTCATTTGCTAAGACTGTTTTATCATTCTCACACCAATTAACTTCAGCTTCTTTAGTATAAACAAGTCCTTTTTCATACATTTTAATGAAAAATTCTTGCTCAAATTTAGTATATAAAGGATCAGAAGTAGCAAACATTCTTTTTTTAGAAAAGGAAAAGCCCAAAGAAGCAAGTTCATTTTGCATATAATCAATATTTTCATAAGTCCATTTCTTAGGATGAATACCGTGTTTTATCGCAGCATTTTCAGCAGGCATACCAAAACTATCAAAACCTATAGGATGTAAGACATTAAAACCTTTTTTTCTATAATATCTAGCCATAGCATCACCTATGCTATAGTTTCTCACATGCCCCATATGAATTCTACCACTTGGATATGGAAACATAGATAAAATGTATTTTTTTGGTAAAGAAAAATCATCTTTTGGCTCAAAATATTCTTTTTCTTGCCAAATTTTTTGCCATTTTTTTTCTATTTTACCTGCCTCATATGCCATTTTAACTCCTAATTTTCTTCTTGACTTTTTACTGAATCAACTATAACTAAAATCATTGAAAAGATATTAGCTATCAAAGCACCAATTGCTAAAGTATAAACCATAACATTAGCCTCTGGATTAATTTGTATTAAAGCAAAAGCTGGAATTAAATGCAAATCAGCCACTAAAGAACTAGCAAATAATTCAGCTGCTAAGAAATTTCTAACTCCGATTTTCAATAAAGTAGAAATTAAATTCACACAAGCTGCAATAAATAATGCAACTTCATTTTGATCATATAAAAATCCTGCGGTTGTAGTTAAGCTCATTAGAGCAAAAAAGATATAAATAACCTTACCCCAATTCATTTTTACACCGTTCCTTTTTCATACATCGCTCTTAATTTCTCTTTTTCTTGTTTTTTCTTTACTTTTTCTAATTCTTTTTGACGATACTGCGTAACACTAAATTTAAACCATAAAAGTGCTGGACTTGCTACAAATATAGAACTTGCAGTACCTGCTACAATACCCACTATCATAGTTAGAGCAAAACCTTCTATCATAGATCCACCAAAGAAATAAAGCACTACAACAGTAATCAAAGTTAATCCCGTTGTTAAGGTAGTTCTTGATAAAGTTGCAGAAACTGATTCATTGATAATTAAATCAAGTTTTGAATTTTTACTTGTTTTAACACCTTCTCTAATCCTATCAAAAATAATAATCGTATCATTTAAAGAATATCCAAGCACAGTTAAAACAGCCGCCAAAATATCTAAATTTACATCTATTTCAAATAATGCAATAGCACCTAAAGTAATGACTATATCATGAATTTCACACACAATAGAAGCCATAGCAAAACGCCATTCAAATCTCACAGCCAAATAAATCAAAATAGCAATCAAAGAAATTCCAACCGCCATAAGACCTTTATTACGCAGTTCATCTCCTACTTTTGGACCTACTACATCCACGCGGCGCACTTCAAATTTACCTGTATCTTTTAACAAATTTGCAATACTTACTCCAATATCACTTCCCAAGCTATCGCTACTTCCTGAAAAACGAATAATAACTTCATTAGCACTACCAAATTCGGTAACACTAGCTCCTTTTAAATTTTCATTTATAGATAAAGCTTTACGAATTTCAGCCAAGGGCGCTTTTTGCTCATATTGAAGTTGTACCAAAGTTCCACCGGTAAAATCAATACCAAAATTCAAACCCTTAGTAAAAAGGATAAAAATAGAACCAAAAAATAAAATAAAAGATAAAGAGATGGCTGCAAATCTCATTCTCATAAAATCATAAATATGCTTTTGACTAAAAAATTGCATTAAGGTCTCCTATATCCAAACCATAATCTTGTATTATTGCTTTTTTCCATACGGTTCATAAACATTTCAAACATACCATGAGTTCCAACAATAGAAGTAATCATTGAAACTAAAATTCCAATGCTTAAAGTCACCGCAAAACCTTTTACCGCACCTGTTCCATAAGCATAAAGCACCACTGAAGTAATAAGCGAAGTAATATTAGAATCTAAAATCGCGCTCATTGCATGCTTATAACCATTTTCAACACTTTGCCTTATACTAGCACCCTCTCGCAATAACTCCCTAATTCTTTCATTAATAATAACATTAGAATCTACTGCCATACCTACAGTAAGCACAAGCCCTGCCATACCAGGTAAAGTTAAGGTTGCACCAAACATAGCCATTACAGCAATAATCACTAAAATATTTGCCACTAAAGCAATATTAGCAAAAATTCCTGCTATACCATAATACATCACCATAAATGCAATAACTAATATAGAAGCACCTGCTAGGGCTATCATACTCATTTTAATACTATCAGCACCCAAAGATGGTCCAACACTTCTTTTTTCAAGCATTTTAACCGGTGCTAAAAGTGCCCCACTTCTTAAAGCAATGGCCACATCATGAGCTTCTTCAACAGTAAAGCTACCACTAATTTGACCACTACCTCCACCTATTCTTTCATTAATTCTTGGAGCTGAATATACTTTATTATCTAAAACTATAGCTAAGCGTTTGCCTACATTATTTCCTGTATAGTCTCCAAATTTTTTAGCACCTTCTGAATTTAAGGTAAAATTAATCACAGGAAGATTATTACTTTGCGCAAAACCTACTTTTGCATCTGTTAGCATAGAACCATCAAGAATAGGTATAGATTTTACTAGATATTTAATTTGAGGATTTTTTGCATCTTCAAAAATTAAATCTCCATATTCAGCAGCTTGAGTTGGAGTAAGATTATTTACCTGATCCATTCTAACATCATCTACTTCCATTAATTGCAAATGTGCAGCTTTTGCAATAAGTTCTCTAGCTCTAGCCTCATCTGCAGCAGTTTTAATACCTGGAAGTTCGACTAAAATTTTATCCTCACCTGATCTTGCTACATTTGGCTCTGCAAGACCAAATTGATCAAGTCTATTTCTAATTGTTTCTACAGCTTGCAAAATAGCTTGTTCATGAGTTAATTTAATTTCTTCTTGGGTTAAAGAAAGTGTGTAGTGTAAATTTTCGTGTGTAATAGCCAAGCCTTTAATGTCTTTTAACAACAAATCAACCTTAGCTACATCATTTTCATCCAATAAACTAAATTCAATACTAGTATCATTTACTTTGATTTTATCAACAATAATATCTTCTTTATTGATAGAATAACTAAGAGAAGAGGCTATGGATTTAACCTTTGACTTAACTGCCTCTTCCACTTCTACACCTAATAACATATGCAAACCACCTTGCAAATCAAGTCCTAGGTTAATCTTAGCACCACTTTGGGTTTGCATAAAAGAAGGTATAGAAAAAACAAGCCCTATAAGAAAAACTACAAAGAAAATAATACTTCTATAAGTAATTTTTCCACTACGCATCAATTTTCTTTGCTATAAAATCTCTAGAAATTTTTACAACTACATTTTCATCATTAAGCTTAACTTTGATAAAATCCTCTTCTGGTTTTACCACCTCGCAAATTATCCCACCATTTGTGATGATTTTATCTCCTTTTTCTAAAGATGAAACCATCAATTTATGGTCTTTTGCTTGTTTTTGTTGTGGTCTAATAACCAAAAAATAAAAAATCGCAAAAAGCACAATGAGAGGCAACAATGAAGTCCAAATATTTCCGTTTTCTGCCATTTCTTCCCCTTTTTTTAAAGTTCATAAATTCTAATTCTACCACTTTTAAAATAATAAAAGCCTTTTTTTCTGCACTTTTATTGTCAAATTTTATTTATTTTTCTTTTTTTGAAAATTTACTTTTCGAATTTATCTCACCATTTTTAAGCATATATGGTTTAATTTTATTACTAAGAAACAAAAGTAAAGCAGGATATTTTTACACCGGTTTTTTTATAGGAATTTTATGGTTTTGGTGGATAGGTTTATCATCAATTTATTTTAATTTAGCTTATTTAATTCCTTTAGAAATTATCTTAATTGGATTAATTTATGGATTTTTGTTTTTTATATGTTTTTTTCTTAAATATGATTTTTTAAGACTTTGTGGAATTTTTTTACTTTGTTTTATTCATCCTTTTGGCTTTGATTGGCTAAATTGGGGTGTTTTAAGTGTATATGGAATCTTTGATGCAAGTTACCAAGGTATTATAGCTATGTTTTTGATTGCTTATTTTTATTATGAAAAATATATTTCAAGATATTATAAAATAGCAATTATTCTAATCCTTATTCTAATCGGAGCTCAATATAATCAAAAACAATCACAAACACTAAATTTAGACTATAAATTAATCCAAACTAATATCTCTCAAGATCAAAAATTCATACAAGAAAATTTACAAACTCATTCTAAAGATATATTTTATCAAATCAACAAGGCTATAAAAGAAGGTAAAGAAGCAATTATTTTTCCTGAAACTGCTTTTGCTTTTGCATTAAATAAAACACCAAGTTATTTACAAGCCTTAAAAGATTTATCAAAACAAATCATCATCATTGCAGGTGCTATAAGCACTACACCTAATCATCTATACAATAGTACTTATGTATTTGACAATGGCAACATACAAGTTTTTAACAAACATTATCTTGTACCTTTTGGAGAAGAAATTCCTATATTTAAAAACTTTTTTAAAAAATATCTTTTAAATATTGATGAATTTTCAAAAGGAAAAGAATTAAATCAATACACTCTAAATAATCAGCTCATCACTAATGCTATCTGCTTTGAAGCTACAAAAGAAAAACTTTACAAACACTCAAAAATCATCATCGCCATTTCAAATAATGCTTGGTTTAATTTTTCAAGTGAGTATAAATTACAAAATTTTCTAATGCGTTTTTATGCAAATAATTATAATGTAAGTATATATCATGCAGTTAATGGAAAAGAAAATGCAGTAATTAAGCCAAAAGAAGTATTGATTTTAAAGATAAAAGAAAAACTTTTAAAGCAAAATGAAGCTTAAAAGCTTCATTTTATAATGCCTTAAATTCATCAAGTGCGTCTAATTTTTCCCAAGGATAATCAGCCTGCCCCACTTGACCACGAGCAGCTACATCAGCATACATGAAAGTATCTTTACTTGGTTTATCAAGATTGAATTTATTTTTAATCCAATTTGGAGTTAATGGGAAAGTTTTCATCACAAAATCACTTAAAATATCATCATCTAATCTTGTATTTGTTCCCATGCAATCCACACTTACAGAAGTTGGTTTAGCCACACCTATAGCATAAGAAAGTTGTACTATACATTTTTTAGCAAGCCCTGCTGCTACGATATTTTTAGCAAGCCATCTTGCAGCATAAAGCCCACTTCTATCAACCTTAGTATAGTCTTTAGAAGATTGTGCACCACCTCCTATTGGAGCATAGCCACCAAAGCTATCTACTATAAGTTTTCTTCCTGTTAAACCACTATCATGTAATGAGCTGTGATTTACATATTTTCCCGTTGGGTTGATTAAAATTCTTGTTTTTTCTGGGCAAAAAAGCTCTTTTGGTAAATTTGAATCCAAAATCAAATCCATCACCAAAGCTCTTAAATCTTCTATTTTCATACTTTCAACACAAGGAGCCGAAACTACAATAGTATGGATACTTTGAGGTTTACAATTTTCAAAATTTTCTTTATTTGCATAATCAATTGTAACTTGAGTTTTAATATCTACTCCAAGTTTATCAGGATTGTTTTTTGCAAACTCATATACTTTATCACAAAGCATTCTAGCATAAGAAATAGCTGCTGGCATATATTCTTTTGCTTCATTGCTTGCAAAACCAAACATTATACCTTGATCACCTGCTCCAATCTCTCCATCTTCTTGATCAACACCTTGATTGATGTCAGGACTTTGCTCATTTAAAAATACCATTACATCTAAATCATCAGGGTGTAAACATTGTTTTTTGCTAAAATGCGGATTTCCATTGTAACCAATATCTACTAGAGCTTTTTTTACAATATTTTCATAATCTTGTTTTTCTAGTTTATATTTTGATTTAATCTCACCACCAATTACTACTTTATTTCCTGCTACAAAAACTTCACTAGCAACCCTTGAGTCTTTATCATGAGTTAAAAAGGCATCAACTATAGAATCAGCTACAATATCAGCACATTTATCAGGATGTCCTGCACTAACAACTTCAGAAGTAAATAAATACATATTTTATATTCCTTGCATCATCTTTTTCGTTAAATTAAAAATTTTCTAAAATATAATAACATAAGCTAACTTAAAAATCAAAAAGCTTATTTAAGCTTTACTTTGTTAGAATAAATTTAAATTTATCACTACAAAAAAAGGTAAGAAATGAGTTTATTTTCTTATGCAATCAAACGCTATAAAGATGGAAATCTTATTTTACAAATTTGCATAGGTATTGTTTTAGGAATTTTAGTAGGTATTTTTTCTAAAGATTTAGCTATTTTTGCAAATATTTTTGGTGCTTTATTTACAGGCGCGTTAAAAGCTATAGCGCCAATTTTAGTTTTTATTTTAATTTTAACAACCATTTGCACAAAAGAATTTAATCATGGAAGTGAGAAAATAAAACACATTATTTTCTTGTATATTTTTGGAACTTTTTTAGCTTCTTTAAGCGCAGTTAGTATAAGTTTTATCTTTCCTGTAGAATTAGTATTAACCGATATTGAAAAAGCTTCCACTACAAGCCCTGCGCATATAGGCGAAGTATTTAAAACCTTACTTTTTCAAGTAGTAGACAATCCGATCCATGCCTTATCTTCAGGAAATTATTTAAGCATATTAGCTTGGGCTATTGGTGGAGGTTTTGCTCTAAGACATTGTTCTAATGATGCAAAACAACTTTTTACTGATATAAACGAGGGTGTATTAAAAATCGTTAAATTTATAGTCAAGCTTGCTCCTTTTGGAATTTTTGGACTTGTGGCTAATTCAGTTGCTCAAACAGGAGCAGCAGGACTTTTTAGTTATATTAAATTATTAATAATTTTAGTTTTGACTATGTTTTTTGTAGCTTTTGTGATTAATGCTTTAATTGTCTTTGCTTATACAAAGAAAAATCCTTATCCTTTGATTTTTATTTGTTTAAAACATAGTGCTGTTTTTGCATTTTTTACAAGAAGTTCTGCAGCAAATATTCCTGTAAATATGGCACTTTGCTCCAAATTAAATATCAATAATAACCTATATAGCATTTCTATTCCACTAGGTGCTACGATTAATATGGCAGGAGCAGCTGTAACTATTGCTATATTAAGTCTTGCAGCAGCTCACACAGTAGGTATTGAAATAAATTTTTTACAAGCTATACTTTTGAGTGTTTTAGCTGCATTTGCAGCTTGTGGAGCTAGCGGGGTTGCTGGGGGTTCACTCTTACTTATACCACTTGCTTGCTCTTTGTTTAATATTGATTATGACATAGCTATGCAAGTAGTTGCGGTTGGTTTTATCATAGGGGTTATCCAAGATAGTGTTGAAACTGCATTAAATAGCTCAACAGATGTTTTATTTAGTGCTATTTGTTCAGATAATGAGCTTAATTTAAAAATTTAAGGAGGACTTATGAGGCATTTAATTACTACAAAAGATTTTAACAATGATGAAATCTTGGCTTTATTTAAAGAAGCAAAAGAATTTTTGGATGAAAAACCGCGTACATTTTTAGAAGGAAAAAGTGTTACAACAATTTTCTTTGAAAATTCAACACGCACTCAATCAAGCTTTGAAACAGCCGCAAGAAGACTAGGTGCTAAAGTTTTAAAATTAGATGTTTCAAGAAGTAGTTCAAGCAAAGGTGAAACACTTTTTGATACTGCTGCGAATTTAGATGCAATGGCACCAAGTGCTATTGTAGTTAGACACAAAAACTCAGGTGTACCTCATACTTTAGCAAATTATACTCATTGTCCTATAGTTAATGGAGGTGATGGTAAACACGCTCATCCTACCCAAGCTTTACTTGATCTTTTTACCATAATGGAGCATTTTGATTATAATGTCAAAGGTAAAAAAATAGCCATAGTAGGAGATATTAAAAACTCACGCGTTGCTGCTTCAAATTTAGAATTATTACCTCGTTTTGGTATAGACATTACCCTAGTAGCCCCACCTCATTTTATGCCAAATTATCCTATTAAAAAAACAAATAAACTAAAAGAAGTTATTGATGATGTAGATATTATCATGAGCCTTAGAACACAAACTGAAAGACACAATATTCCAACCTATGCATCGCTTAAAGATTATGCAAATGATTTTTGTATTAGCAAAGATTTAATAAAAGATAAAAATCTCATTATCTTACATCCTGGTCCTGTACATAGAAATATCGATATTAGCGATGAAGTAATGGCTGATAAAAGATGTAAGGTTTTAACTCAAGTTAAAAATGGTGTTGCCATTAGAATGGCTGTATTAAAAAAACTCATTTTAGAAAGCTAAAATCATGCAAAATTGGAACTTAAGTACATTATTTAAAGATGAGCAAGAATTAAATCTTTTTTTACAAAAAACCCAAGATGAAGCTTGTGAATTTAAAAAACAATATGAAAATAATCTTCATAGTTTAAGCAATGAACAATTTTTACAAGCTTTAAAAAACTATGAAGAATTAATCTTAAAACTTTCTCACATACTAACCTATGTGTATTTAAATTTTGCTCAAGATACTACCAAAGGTGCTTTTTATGCAAAATATGAAAATTTAAGTAAAAAAATAGAAGAAAATCTTTTATTTTTTGAACTTGAATTTTGTGAGTTAAAAGAAGAAAAAAGTAAAACTTTCATCACATTTTGCAAAGATTATGAGTTTTATTTAAATAATCTTATCAAAAACAAAAAACACAATCTTTCTAAAAAAGAAGAAAGAGTTATCCTAGCTCTATCAAGTACAGGTTCAAATGCATTTGCAAGATTATTTGATGAAACCTTTAGTGCTTTAAAATTTAATTTTGAAGGACAAAAATTAAGCGAGGAAGAAATTCTAAGCAAGCTTTATGATAAAGATAGAAGCATTAGAAAAAAAGCTTCAAAATGCTTTAGTAAAACCTTAAAAAAACAAAACAAGCTTTTAGTATATATTTTTAATATGATTAAAAGTGAACTTGCTAGCATTTGTGAGTTAAGATCTTATGAAAGTCCTGAAACTCCAAGACACATAAGAAATCAAATTTCTAAAAAAAGTGTTGATGCACTTATTAGTGCTAGCGAGAATAGTTTTGATATTGTTTCTAAATTTTACAATGCAAAGAAAAAAATTCTAGGGTATAAAAAGTTAAAAGATTATGATCGTTATGCACCTATTGGAAAAGAAATGCAAGTTGATTTTGATCAAGGAAAGGATATCGTTTTAAAAGCCTTTAAAAAATTTTCTAAAGATTTTTATATGATAGCAAAAGAAGCTTTTGAGAATAATTGGATTGATATCTATCCTAAAGAATTTAAACAAAGTGGAGCATTTTCTCACTCAAGCACGCCGCTAAGTCATCCTTTTATACTTTTAAACTATACCAACCAAAGACGCGATCTTTTCACCCTAGCACATGAGCTAGGCCACACTATACATCAAAAACTTTCTTATAAAGTAAGTTTTTTAAATCAAGATACACCGTTAACTACAGCAGAAACTGCTTCAGTGTTTGCAGAAATGTTGATTTTTGATTATATTAAAGAAAATTTAGACAAAGAAGAGCTTTTATCTTTATATGCAGCAAAAATTGAAGATATTTTTGCTACTCTTTATAGACAAATTAATTTTACTACTTTTGAACGCAGATTTCATGCTAAAAAAGAAGAGCTAAGTGCGCAAGAACTAAGTGAAATTTGGCTTGAAGAATCAAGAAAAATGTTTCAAGATAGCGTAGTTTTAACCAAAAATTATGACCTTTGGTATTCTTATATACCACATTTTATACACTCTCCATTTTACTGCTATGCTTATGCTTATGCACAACTTTTAGTTTTAGCACTCTATGGTCTATATAAAAGTGGCAAATGCTCTAATTTTACTTCAATTTATATTGAGTTTTTAAGTAGTGGGGGAAGCAAAAGCCCAAAAGAACTTGTAGCTATGTTTGGCTTTGATATAGAAAGTGATGAATTTTGGAATATAGGCTTAGAGCAAGTTAGGATACTAGTAGATGAATTTTTAAGGCTAAGCAATGATTGATAAAATTTTAAATAATAAAAATTTTATAAGTTTAATGCAAAAAAGCATTTATGAATGTTTGCAAATTTTAATCCAAGAAGATATTGAGTTTAATATCATTGTAAATACTAAATTTGTTACACTAGAACCTCCTTTACCACCAGAATTAGATGTAGTGAGTAAAAATCCTTATTGTCTTTTTGCACTTGGCGGTTATACTTTTAAATCTATAGTTTTAACAAATGAGCATATAGAATTTCATGCAGGTTTTGGACCTGATGATTTTGCAACCTTTGTGAAAGTAGATTTGGGAGCAATTACTCAAATTCAAGTTGAAGATAATATCATTTTTGTTAATTTTTCAAACTATTTCAAAAAGCAAAATGATCAAAAATTAAAAGAAAAATCTATGAATGCTTTTTTAAATAATCCTAACAATAAAGATTTATTTAAAAAATGAGTTTTTTTGAAGGTTTAAATGATAGCCAAAAAGAAGCTATCATGCATATTGATGGAGCTATGCTAATACTAGCAGGTGCAGGTAGTGGAAAGACTAAAACCATTACCACTAGACTTGCCTATTTAATCGATCATGTGGGTATTCCTGCACAAAATACCCTCACGCTAACCTTTACAAATAAAGCTGCTAATGTAATGAAAACAAGAGCCTTAGCACTTTTGCAAGATCAAAATTTACACAATCCCCTTTTATGTACTTTTCATAAATTTGGTTTGTTATTTTTAAGACTTTATAGCGAAAGAATTAATAGAGCAAATAATTTTGTCATTATTGATACAGATGATAAAAAGAAAATACTAAAAGATTTAGCTAGCGAAAATTTGCAAAGCTCTTTAGCAAGCATAGGTGCTTATATTTCAAATTTTAAAAATCAAAACAAAAGCGCTCAAGAAATACGCAAAGAATTAGAATTTTTAAAAGATGAAAAAAACAAAAATTACGAAGAAATCATTCATTTATATGAGCAATATGAGCATTTTTTAATCCAAAATAATTTCATGGATTTTGATGATTTACTCATGCTAACTAATAAAATTTTAGAAGATGAACAATTTGCACAAGAGCAAAGTCAAAAATATACCTATATAACAGTAGATGAGTATCAAGATACCAATGCCTTACAATATCAAATTCTAAAAAAACTTTGCGTGTCTCATGAAAACATTTGCGTGGTGGGTGATGATGATCAGAGTATTTATGGTTGGCGTGGAGCTAAAATAGAAAATATCTTAAATTTCAAAGAACAATTTAACAATGTAAAATTAGTCAAACTAGAGCAAAATTATCGCTCAACTAGCGCTATTTTGCAAGCTGCAAATGAGCTTATAGAGCATAATAGAAAAAGACTAGGAAAAACTTTGATTTGCACCAAAGATGAGGGCGAAGAAATTACAATTTTACAAAATGATGATGAAAAAATTGAAAGTTTTAAGGTTGCAAGAGAAGTTTCAAAACTTTTAAACTCGGGGATTAATCCTAGTGAAATAGCCATACTTTATAGAGTAAATGCCCTATCTCGTGCTCTTGAAGAAGCTTTTAGCAAAGAAAAAATTCCTTTTAAATTGCTAAGTGGAATTCGTTTTTATGAAAGAGCTGAAATTAAAGATATTATTTCTTATTTAAGATTGCTTTCAAATTTAAATGATGATTATTCTTTTAAACGCATTATCAACCGCCCTAAAAGAAACTTTGGTAATGCAAGTTTAGAAAAGCTAGAAAATTATGCTAAAGAAAATCATTTGTCTTTATTTGAAAGTCTATGTGCTTTGCAAGGAAGTGGTTTTTTTAGTAAAAAAACAGACAAAGAGTTAGAAAAATTCATACTAAGCATACACAAAATCAAAGAAAAAGATGATTTGCTTGCAATGATTTTAGCCTTAGAAGAAGAATTTAAAATCAAAGAATTTTATAAAGATAATCCAGAGGGTGAAGATAAACTTTTAAATATAGATGAACTTTATGCTAATTTAAAAGATAAAATTACTCATGGAAATTATAATGGCTTAGATGATATTTTAAATGAAATTTCTTTACTTAATGAGCAAGATGGACTTGATAAAGAAAGTATTTGTATTATGAGTATTCATGCAAGTAAAGGACTTGAGTTTGATTATGTTTTTATCATAGGTTTAGAAGAAGGATTTTTCCCACTCACTAGCGAATCAAGCAATATAGAAGAAGAAAGAAGACTTGCCTATGTAGCAATCACTAGAGCCAAGAAAAAACTTTATTTAAGTTATGCTAATTCTAGATTTTATAAGGGAAGTCGCACAAGATTAGAAAAAAGTAGATTTTTTGGTGAGAGTAATGTAATCAAAAAAGAATTAACACTAGATCATCAAAAAAATTGCTACAAAAAAGGCGATTTAATCAAACATAAAATTTTTGGCATAGGCAGAGTCACTGGGGTAAGTAAAATAGGTGCTGAAGAAAAACTCACGATTAATTTTGGAGGCATAGAAAGAATGATAATGTCAAGTTTTGTGGAAAAAGTGATATGAATAAACTTTTTGTAGCTTACAAACCAAGTGGTATGAGTTCTAATACTTTTTTAGGCAAACTCAAGAAAAAATATAAAAATAAAAAAGCAGGTTTTTCAGGAACACTTGATCCTTTTGCAAAAGGTGTTTTACTCATAGCCTTTGATCAATACACAAAACTTTTTCGTTTTTTTGATAAAAATCCAAAAGTTTATAAAGCAACACTTTGGCTAGGCGTGCATTCACTAAGCCTTGATAATCAAAATATCAAAGAAATCAATCTTATAAATGCTTTTGATGAGCAAATTTTAGAACAAATTAAAAATGAACTTTTAGGTAAAATCACCTACACCCCACCCGCATTTTGTGCAAAAAAAATAGATGGAGTGCGCTCTTATGAGCTTGCAAAAAGAGGTTTTGAAGTCAATTTAAAATCCTGCGTTATGGAAATTTTTTATACTAAAATTTTACACTATAACCACCCCTTTTTAACCATAGAAATAGCAGTTAGTGAGGGTTCTTATATACGCTCTTATTGTGAATTATTTGCTAGAAAACTTGGTATTAAAGCCACATTAAGCTCATTAGAGCGTTTAAGCGAGGGAAGGTTTTTTTATGAGAATGAAAAAGAGTTAAATCCTTTAGCTTATTTAAATCTTAGAAAAAATACGATAAAATACCCCCAAAAATTACACAATGGACAAAAAATATTTTTGGACGATTTGGAAATTCAAGAAGAAGGTAGCTATATTTTAGAAGAAAAAGATTTTTTTTCTATCATTTCTATCCAAGATAATCAAGTGCAATATTATTTAAATAAGGTATTAAAATGTTAATTTTATCAAGAAAAGAAAATGAAAGTATAAAAATCGGAGATGATATAGAAATCAAAGTAGTTCAAACAGGCAAAGGCTATGCTAAAATAGGCATCGAAGCTCCAAAGTCTTTAATGATACTACGCAAAGAGCTTATCGAGCAAGTAAAAAGTGAAAATTTACATGCAATTAGCGATGAAACGATAAAACTTGACGATCTAAGTAAAAAGCTTAAAAAATGAAAGCTTACGCAAAAGCTAATATTTTTTTAAAAATTATAGGAATTGATTTAAGATCTTATCATTTATTACAATCACGCTTTGTTTTATTAAAAGATATTTTTGATGAGCTAAGCTTTAGTGATGAAAAAACTAAAGAAGGATTTGAAATCACTGGAAATTTTACTCAAGATACTATCATACACAAAGCTTATAAAGAATTAGAAAATTTAGGTTTTTCTAATGAGTTAAATGAATTTTTTAAAGACAAAAGTTTAAAGCTTACCAAAAACATTCCCATAGGTGGAGGCCTTGGTGGAAGTAGCACTGATGCGGTTGTATTTTTATTAATGATCAACGAAACTTTAAATTTAAAACTCAACCAACAACAACTTAAACAAATCTGCCAAAAACTTGGCTCTGATTTAATCTTTTTTTTAAGCGGATATGATAGTGCAAATGTTAGCGGGTGTGGCGAGATTGTAGAATATTTTGAAGATGATTTTGCCCAACTTGATTTTACTTTTCCAGCTATTGAATGCTCAAGTGCAAAAGTATATAAAGCATTTGATGAAAGTTCATATGATTTAACAGCGAATTTAAATTTAGCCAAAACACTTAAAACACTCAAAACAAGTGAAATTTTAGAGTATAAAAATACTGATTTAAACGACTTATTTGCTCCTTGTGTAAAAATTTATCCTAAAATGCAAACTTTTCTTAATGAGGCTTATTTTTTAAGTGGAAGTGGAAGTGGAGTTTTTAAGGCTAAATGATGAAAAAAACTATAGTAAAAAACAAAAAAGCTTTTTTTGATTATGAAATTTTGGAAAAATTTGAAGCAGGTATTGTTTTAAAAGGTTCTGAAGTAGTGGCATTAAGAGCTAGTAGAGCAAATTTGAAAGATTCTTTTGTGCGTATTATCAAAGGTGAAATTTTCTTACTTAATGCTCATATTTCTCATCTTAGCACCACTCATTCTTTTTATAAGCATGATGAAAAAGGTGCGCGAAAACTTTTAATGCATAAAAAGCAAATCGATAGGCTTTTTGGTAAAATTAGCACCCAAGGCTTTACTATAGTGCCATTAGAACTTTATTTTAATGAAAAAAATAAAGCAAAAGTCTTAATAGCCTTAGCCAAAGGAAAAAACTTACACGATAAAAGAGAAAGCTTAAAGAAAAAACAAGCAGATCTTGAAGCAAGAGCTGCTATGAAAAATCATTATTAAAAAAGGATTTTGATGAAAAAATTTACTTATTTGTTTTTTACATTTGCTTTTGCATTTTTAATAAGTGCTTGCTCAAGTGAAGAAAAAATCGAAAATGAATTTGCATTTGCTGAGTATAAAATGGGTGATGAAATTCTTTTAAAAAGTGTCAATGGTGGTGAGAAAACCCTAGTAAGAACACAAAATGGTTTTACAGTAAAAGGTGAAGAGAGTAAAATTTTAATGTTTGATTTTTTTGGAACCTTTTGCACACCTTGTCAAGAAGAAGCCACTCATCTAACAAGTTTGTGGCAAAAAAATGCTGACAATTTTATCATCATAGGACTAAGTCATTTTGAAAATGTTAGCGATCAAGCTGTAAAAGATTTTGCCATTAAATATGGGGCGTATTATTTCTTAAGCAATTCTAAAGAAAATGATAGAATTGTTGCACAAGCATTAAAAGATATCAACTATCAAAGCATGGAACAACTTCCTTTTAAAGTAGTTTTAAAAGATGGAAATTATCAAGATCTAACAGATTTTTGGAATAAAGACTCAAAAAGTTATGTGAAATATTATCTTGGAAAAGTTTCTACTGAGATTATGCAAGAAGATATTACTAGGATATTAAATGAGTCTAAAAAATGAAATTTTAGAACAACAAAAACTAGCAGAACCTAAAATGTTTAAGGTTTTGCTTTTAAATGATGATATTACCACCATGGATTTTGTAATTGAAATTTTAATGAATATTTTTCATCATGATTTTGAAAAAGCAAGTGCAATTATGCTTGAAATCCATCATCAAGGAAGCGGAGTTTGTGGCATATACACAGAAGAAATTGCACTTAGCAAAAAACAGCAAGTTGACATGGCAGCGAAAAATAAGGATTTTCCACTCCAAACAAGGATAGAAGAACAATGAAATATAAAGAATTGATTGACTCATTTATACCAAATGCAAGACATTTAAGCTTTATCAATCATCATGAATTTATCACTTGTGAGCATTTGCTTTTTGCTTTAGTTAAGCTTAGCAATGATTTTAAAAATCTACTTGAAGAAATCGGAGATGGTGATTTACAAGGCTTTGAAAATGAATTAAAAAATTATCTAGCTAAAAATAATGAAATTTTAAAAAAAGAAATAGAACCTATTTTTTCTGTGATCTTGGAAAATATATTACACAAGCTAAATGCAAAAAATCAAACAAGTGTGATTGATTTTATCATTGCACTTTGCAAAGAAGAAAAAGCTTATTCTTATAATATCTTAAAAAAACACCTAATAGAAGAAGAAAAAATAAAAGAATTGTTACAAAATGCTGAATTTGAAAATTTAAAAACCCATACCATAGAGCTAGTTGAGCTTGCAAAAAAAGGCAAAATAGATCCTGTTATAGGTAGGAAATTTGAACTTGAAAGAATGATGCAAATTCTAAGCCGTCGTAAGAAAAATAATCCTATTTTAGTTGGTGAACCAGGTGTTGGTAAAAGTGCTATTATAGATGGGCTAGCACTAGCTATAGCTGAAGAAAAAGTGCCAAAACATTTAAAAAACTCAAAAATTTATAGCCTTGATATGACAAGCTTGCTTTCGGGGACAAAATATAGGGGTGATTTTGAAAAAAGGTTAAAAGATATCATTAAAGAATTAGAAAATATCCCTAATGCTATTTTATTTATAGATGAAATTCACACCATAGTAGGAACCGGCGCAAGCAATGAAAGTCATGCAGATATGTCAAATTTATTAAAACCTGCATTAAGTAATGGCAACATCAAATGCATAGGTGCAACTACTTTCATAGAATACAAAAATACCTTTGATAAAAACAAAGCTCTAAGTAGAAGATTTGCAAAAATTGATATAGATGAGCCAAGCGAAGAAGAGTGTTTTTTGATCTTGCAAGGCTTAAAAAGCAAATATGAAAATTTTCACAAAATCAAAATCAGTGATGAAATTTTACAAACAAGCATAAAACTAGCAAAACAATTTTTACATGATAAATTTTTACCCGATAGTGCAATTGATTTAATTGATGAACTTGGCGCAAGCTTTGCTTTAGAAGATAAAAAAAGTAAAAAAATAGTAAAAATAAAAGATTTAGAAAATACTTTAGCAAGAATGACACATTCTCATAAAATTTATGAAAGTGATCAAGGTAAAATCTTAAAAAATTTAGAGCAAAACTTAAAGCAAAATATTTTTGGACAAGATGAAGCCATTAAAGCTTTGTGTTCTATTTTAAAACAAAGCTATGCGGGGTTAAAAGGCAAAAATACCCCAAAAGGCGTGTTTTTATTTACCGGTTCAAGTGGAGTTGGTAAAACCGAACTTGCAAAAAATTTAGCACAAATTTTAAACCTTAATCTTGAAAGATTTGACATGAGTGAATACTCGCAAAAACATGATGTGAGCAAACTCATAGGAACTTCAGCAGGTTATGTGGGCTATGAAGATGGCGGCTTGCTTAGTAATAGTATTAGAAAAAATCCATTTAGCGTAGTCTTATTTGATGAGATAGAAAAAGCTCATCCTGATTTAACTAATACCTTTTTACAAATTTTTGATAATGCAAGTTTAACAGATAATAGTGGATTAAAAGCTGATTTTAAAAATACTATTATCATTATGACTTCAAATTTAGGTCTCAAAGAAAGTAATGAACTTGGTTTTTTAAGCAGTGATAAAGAAAAAAGTAATAAAGCCATAAAAGATTTCTTCGCACCTGAATTTATCAACCGTATAGATAAAATCATTCATTTTAATGACTTAAGTCAAGAAATTTTAGAACAAATCGTTCAAAAAGAACTAGATTTAATGGCAAAAAATTTAAACAACATCACCATGGAAGCTGATAAAAAAGTAAAAGAATTTCTTGCTAAAAAAACTAATAATAAAGAATTTGGAGTAAGATTATTAAAACGCATTATTGCCGAAGAATTAGGCGAGAGATTAAGTGATGAAATTTTATTTGGAAAATTAAAAAATGGTGGTAAATTAAAACTCAAACTTTCCAAAAATGAAAAAATTGAATTTGTATTCTAAACTTTTAAAAAGCCCTGATGATGCGCCTGTTTTTATTAGTGAAAAACTAGAAGTAGATTTTATATCTCATGCTTATAGCTTAGGGCTTTTTCCATGGACTAGCAATCCTGTTACTTGGTGGTGTCCTTCTCCTAGAATGGTGCTTTTACCTGATGAAGTGCGCATACAAAAAAGCATAAAAAAAGCTTTAAAAACTTATGAAATAAGACTTAATTTTGATTTTAACTCGCTTATCAAACATTGTGCAAAAAGAAAAAAAACTTGGATAAGTCAAGAATTTATACAAGTTTATACAAAGCTTTTTGAGCAAAATTTAGCTCATAGTGTTGAAGTTTATGAAAATGATATTTTAATTGGTGGTTTATACGGACTTATAATAGGTAAAATATTTTTTGGTGAAAGCATGATAAGTCTTAAAAAAGATGCCTCAAAAGTAGCCCTAATAAGACTTTGTGAGCTTTTAAAACCATATGATTTTTTAATAGATTGTCAAGTGCCTAATGAGCATTTAAAATTTATGGGTGCTAAAGAAATGACAAAAAAAGATTTTTTGAAAACACTAGAAAAAAAAGTTTCACTTGAAAGTGGCTTTAAAAATTTCAAAAATTTACTATAAAAAGATATACTTATACATAAATAAAATTGCATAAATATTTTGGAATGATTTTTGCTTTTAGTCTATAAAAGCTTTATTTTAAAGGAAAAATTATGATAAGCCCTTTTAAGTCAAAAGAACTTATTGTTGATGCTTTAGCAGGAAGAAACCTAAGAAGTCAAATGATTAATTCTAACCTTGCAAATGTTGATACTCCTTTTTATAAAGCAAGAGATATAGAATTTGAAACTGCTTTAGTTAATAGAGCAAATGAAATTTTCAAAAAAAAAGATACTAAAGAGCTTGAATTAGCAAGCACAAATACGAATCATCAAAAACCTTGGAAATTTCCAGATCCTAATAAATCAACTATTTATTTAAGAGATGGGCATTTGGCAAGAAATGACGCAAATACAGTAGATCTTGATGTAGAAACTACTGAAATGAGCAAAAATACTATGATGATTTCTGCTTTAGATGGTATTTTAAGAAGACAAAGTAATATTTTTTCAACCATCATAGAAACAAGCTCTAAATTAGGCTAGGAGAAAAATAATGGCTTATTTAAGTGATTTTGATATTAGTGGATATGGACTTAGTGCTCAACGCTTTAGAATGAATGTAATTAGCTCAAATATAGCTAATGCTAATACTACTAGAACAGCAGAAGGTGGTCCATATAGAAGAAGAGAAGTGATTTTTAAAGCAACTGATTTTAATGAATTACTAAATAAACAAATCGCTAAAGATAATAATTTTTTAGAATATGAAAATCCTTTAAACGATCCTGCTTCACAAAAAGATGCAAAACCTGCTATAATGAGCGTAGTAGTTGATAAAGTTGTAAGAGATGATAAAGATTTTCGTATGAAATTTGACCCATCTCATCCAGATGCGAATGAACAAGGTTATGTTGCTTATCCAAATATAAATCCTGTTATTGAAATGGCCGATTTAATAGAAGCAACAAGAGCTTATCAAGCTAATGTAAGTGCCTTTACTAGCACCAAAACTATAGCACAAAGTGCGATAGATTTACTAAGAGGTTAATAAATGAACACTATTAATGGTATAAATCAATTTAACAATGTTAATAACAAAAACAATAATAACAACACAAGCAACATAGGAGATGAGTTTTCGAGTTTATTAAAAAATTCCATCAATGATCTTAATAAAACTCAAGAAACAGCTGAAGCTGCTATGGTAGATATCGCAACAGGTGAAGTAAAAGACTTACACCAAGCAGCAATTGCGATTAGCAAAGCTGAATCAAGTATGAAATTTATGCTTGAAGTTAGAAATAAGGCTATAAACGCATATAAAGAAATTTCAAGAACTCAAATTTAATATATGCTTTCAAACACCATTAGAAATAGAGTTTCAAAGGTAGCTTTTGCTTTTTGTATGGCTCTATTTTTTATGGCCTTGTTTTTACTTTCTACTTTTTTTCTAACCTCAAAACGCCATATACCAAATACTCAAAAAGAACAATATTTTTCCGCTCTTAGAGGTAATATCATCACAAGCGATAATTTTACCGTAACTTCTAGTAGGCAAATTTATAGAGCTGAAATTGATCTAAGGAGCTTGAATCCTGATAAAAAGGATTTATTTTTAACTCTTTTTCAAATTTATAGTGGCGCAAGTGATGAACAAATGCAAGATATAAAAAAAAGAATGCTTGCAAAGAAAAAAAGAAGTTATAATTTTATTTTACTCCAAGATATTAACTCAAAAGACGCAAGTTATTTAAAAGAACTAGCTAAAAAACTTTATACTCAAGGTTTTTTTAAATCTTTCACAAATAATAATGGCAGAGTGGAGACAAGAGGGCTTGATATTATAGAACACAAAGAAGATCGTGTATATATGCCAAAAGATTCACTTACTCCAATCATAGGCTACACAAGAACCTATATGGATGAGCAAAGTGAAATTTTTAAAAATGTCGGCATAAAAGGTTTGGAAAAATACTATAATGAATGTTTAAATCCTTTGCAAAATGCTAAAATTCAAGGTTTAAGAGATATAGGTGGTAATATTATCTTAAATTTGCATTCTTATGAACAACGCAAAATAGATGGTTGTAATTTATACTTAAATATTTCCTTAAAACTTCAAAAAGGTTTAGAAAAAGCTATCGATAAAAGAAATGAAGATCTAAAAGCCAATGAAATTATAGTTGCCATCATGGAAAGCAAAAGCGGAAAAATTCTAGCACTTGCTAGCTCAAGAAGATACGATCCGCAAAATCGCGGAAAAGATCTATCTGTGCTCAATGCAAGTGCCATAGAATATGGCTATGAAGCAGGATCTGTTATAAAACCTTTTATATTTACCACTGCATTAATGCTTGATAAAATCAAAGTTGATGAAATCATTGATACTCAAGGTGGACAATACAAACTTGGTCGTTTTACCATACGCGATGATCACAAAAAAAACAAAATGAGCATGGAAGAAGTTATTACCTACTCTTCAAATGTCGGTATGATTAAAATTGCCCAAAGATTAAGTAATCTTGAAATTATCTCAGGCCTTAGAATTTTTCGTTTTGGAGAAAAAAGCGGTATTGATCTTCCTTATGAGCAAAAAGGAGAAATACCAAATCCAAAAAGATTAAGAGAAGTAGAAAAATCTGTATTAAGTTATGGTTATGGCTTGAAAACAACTTTTATACAACTTTTAGCTGCTTATAATGTATTTAACAATGATGGAATTTACATCACCCCACAAATTGCAAATAAAATTTATCAAGATGGGCGTTTAATAAAACTTGATGATGAAGTTAAAAAAGAAAAAATTCTTTCAAGCAAAGCTGCCAAAGAAATGCAGCAAATTTTAATTAATGTTATAGAAAAAGGAACCGGTAAAAAAGCACGAACTCAAGGTATCATTATAGGTGGAAAAACGGGTACAGCTAGGATTGCTGAAAGAAAAGGCTATACTTCAAATCGCTATAATGCCTCGTTTTTTGGCTTTGCAAATGATGAGAAAAATACCTATACCATTGGAGTTTTAGTAAGACATCCTACCAAAGCTTATAGTTATTATGCCGCACAAAGTGCTTTACCTATGTTTAAAGATACAGTAAATCTTTTGATTAAAGAAAGTTATTTAAAACCAATAGAAAACAAAAACAATGACATTAAAAAATAAAATTACAATAATAATCTTTTTTTATATTGATTTTTTGTTTCGCTTATTTAAAACATTGGGTTTTATTATTTATAACTTTACTTGTGTTTTTAATTATATTGTATTTACTCAAACTGCAATCAAAAAAGATAATCCACAAACCAAAAACAAAAGAAACTCTTAAATATTTGATACTATCAGATATTCCGCTTAAAAATATAGATACAAGCAATGTTGACAATATTGAAGGAGTGTTTTAGGATATAAGATCCAACAAGCTCTAAATAACTACAACAAAAAAGCTTAAAATTCATTGCTGGGATGTTTCAAATGTATTATGGATGGAATATGCATTTTTTTGTGAATCTATTTTCAAAATTCCTTTTTCAAAAACTCCAAAATTTAATCAAGATTTAAACAATTGGAATATTGATAGTGTTATAAACACACAAAGTATGTTTAGTGGATGTATAAATTTCAATCAAAAACTATCAAACTGGAATTTAGAAAATATCCCGAGAAAAAAATATATGTTTTTTAATACCGCTATAAAACATTAATATAAAAACTATATTTTTACTTGATTTAAAATAAACTCTATAAACTCATCACTATCATTAGGACATTTAATAAGCTCATAATCGCTTTTTGCTAAGTGCCTATATTCAACTCCAAGCTCAAAAATCGTTTCAGAGCAATCTATACAAAAAGATATAGGATAAATCAAAGCTTTTTGATCTAAACTTTCTAAAATATCACTTGTGTTAGGCTCAAGCCATTTAACTGGACCTAGTTTTGATTGATATGATAAAATGATTTGGTCAAATTTATTTTTAAGTTTTCCTTTTAAAATATCCACATGCTCTTGCACATGTTTTTCATACAAATCACCTTTTTTAATCACTGAAAGTGGTAAAGAATGCGCAGAAAAAATCAAAGTTTTATAATCGTATTCTCTTTTTTTTTCTAAAATATGCTTTATAATCATTTCATTATAAAGTTCATCTTTATAAAAAACATCAATGATTTTTACATTAGCTTGGTTTTGGATATTTCTTAGCTCATTTTCCACTACTTCTAAAGAACTAGTTACAGTGGTTTTAGAATGATGAGGATACAGAGGAAATAAAATAATTTCATCATTTTTTTGAAAATCATATTTTGAAAAAACCTCATTTGCAAAAGGTGGTACATAAAGACTAATAAAATCGAATTTATATTCTCTAGTTTTAGAATTTAATTTATCACATAAACTTTGTGTGATTTGAGTAAGTGGGGATTTCCCACCCATTTTTTCATAGTTTTGTTTCATAGCTTTTAATCTTGATTTTCTTATTATAAAGGCTACAAATTTTCTTAAAAAAACATTTTTTATCCCTAAAATATAAGGATCATTAAACATATTTTTTAAAAAAACTTCACATTCGTCAAGTTTATTCACTCCACCCATATTTAAAAAAAAGACATATTTCACTATCAAACACCTTCTAAAATTTCTTGTACTCTCAAAGCATCTTCAATGCTAGCCAAATTTTCACAAACCCCATTTTGTAAAAACTCGAAAAAAGCCTCATGCTCAGCATATAAAGGAGAATTTTTATATAAATTTGGAATTTTTTGCATATTAATAAAAAGTTCAAAATTTTTAAGATCAAGTTCATAAGTATGTTTTTTACCTAAAAGTGTGATCTTTCTTATAATGCATTGTCCATTCCAACTATCATGGATATTTGCTAAAATATTTTCCAATTTTAAACTTATCATTACCTCATCTTCAAATTTATCATGATGAAAGCTTTTATAAACATTTGCTTTTAAAATTTGTTCTTGACTTAAAAATCTAACTAAGTCAATATCATGCACACTAAGATCACTTAAAACACCCACATCATTTATTCTTTGTGGATAAGGAGAAATTCTTTGTATGTTAATACTTATAATCTCATCTTCTAAAAGTTTTTCTTTTAAAGTTAAAATAGCCGGATTAAATCTCTCACAAAAGCCCACCCCTACTCTGACTTTATTTTCTCTAGCTTTTTGCTCTAAAATTAAAATTTCATCTACATTTAATGCCAAAGGCTTTTCTATTAAAACATTTTTTATTTTAGGAAAAACCTTTAAAGCTATATCTAAATGCGTATGAGTAGGCGTGGCAATGATAACACCATTAAGATTTTGTGCTAAAAAATCATCAAAATTTTTATGAAAAAAGTGTTTAAATTTATCTTTACAAAAAGGATCATAAAGATGAATTTCTTTTACTTTTAAATTACGCTCGAGTTCTCTTAAATGGTTTTTACCCATTTTACCAAGGCCTATAAGCCCTATTTTCATTTAAAAGCCTCAATCACTCTAGCTTGGTGCTCTTCTTTTAAAAATGCACTCATAGGTAAGGATAAAATTTCATCACTTAATAGCTCCGTATTTGGCAAATTACCTTTTTTATGAGCAAGATAATCGAAAGCTTCTTGCAAATGAAGCCCCAAAGGATAATGCACCGCAGTAGGTATACCTTGCTCTTGTAATTTTTGCATGAATTTTTCTCTATTCTTTACACGCACGCTATATTGAGCCCAAGCACTCACAAAATCATCTTTTTTTGGCGGTAAAATACAATTTTTTAAATTTTCATCATAAACTTTTGCTATTACTTCTCTTTTTTTAATCTCTTCATCTAAGTATTTTAATTTCACATTTAAAACAGCCGCTTGGATGGTATCAAGCCTTCCATTAATACCGATGTATTTATGCTTATATCTTTGCACTTGTCCATGATTTAAATAAATTTTTATTTTTTGCGCTAATTCATCATCTTTGGTAAAAATCGCCCCGCCATCTCCATAAGCACCTAAAGGCTTAGACGGAAAAAAACTCGTGCAAGATATATCAGCTATAGCACATGATTTTATACCCTTTTGACTAGCTCCAAAACTTTGCGCACTATCTTCTATCAAAGCAATGTTTTGACTTTTACAAAGTTCTTTTAAAGCAAATATATCAGGCATAAGCCCAAAAATACTCACAGCAATTACAGCTTTAGTTTTAGGCGTGATAGCGCTTTGAACTTTTTCTAAGCTAAGATTATAATCTTTAAAATCAATATCTACAAAAACAGGCTTAGCACCGATTAGAGCAACCATTTCAGCCGTAGCTATAAAGGTAAAACTTGGCACTATTACCTCATCATCCCTACCCACACCCAAAGCCATCAAGGCTAAAAATAACGCGCTTGTACCACTTGAACAGCCTATTGCATGTTTAACACCTACATATTTAGCCAAATTGTTTTCAAATTCTTCTAATTTTGTACCACCTATAAAAGAGGTGCTTTGTAAAACTTCACCAATAGCCTCATCGATTTCATTTTTATAAGCATTATATTGAGCATTTAAGTCTATAAAAGGAATTTTCATTATATTAACCTTATAAATTTAAAATCATGATTATAAGATAGTTTTACTTAATTTAAAGTATTTTTGGTATTATTTTAAGCAAAAAACTAGCTAGGAAAATCTATGGATATAAGAAAAGAATATTTAGAATTTTTTAAATCAAAAGGACACGAAATCACTCCTTCAAGCCCTTTGGTGCCTGATGATGTGACTTTACTTTTTACTAATGCAGGTATGGTACCTTTTAAAAGCATATTTACCGGAGAAGTACCACGCCCTAATCCTCCGCGTAAAACAAGCTGTCAAACTTGTATAAGAGCCGGTGGAAAACATAATGACTTAGACAATGTAGGCTATACGGCAAGACATCATACTTTCTTTGAAATGCTTGGGAATTTTAGTTTTGGAGATTATTTTAAAGAACAAGCCATTGCTTATGCTTGGGAATTTGTAACTGAAGTTTTAAAATTACCTAAAGAAAAATTATATGTAACCGTTCATGAAAGTGATGATGAAGCATATGAGCTTTGGCAAAAACATATAGAAAAAGAAAGAATTTATAAATTTGGCGATAAAGATAATTTCTGGCAAATGGGCGATACTGGACCATGTGGGCCTTGTAGTGAAATTTTTTATGATCAAGGCGCTGAGCATTTTAATTCTAGTGAAGATTATATGGGTGGAGATGGAGATAGGTTCTTAGAAATTTGGAACCTAGTTTTTATGCAGTATGAAAGAAGTGCAGATGGAACGCTTACTCCATTACCAAAACCAAGTATTGATACAGGCATGGGGCTTGAAAGAGTTAGTGCTATAAAAGAAGGAAAATTTAGTAATTTTGATAGTTCTTTGTTTATGCCTATTATTGAGAGTATTGTAAAACTTTGCGGTAAAACTTATACTTATGAAAGCGGAGCTAGTTATAGAGTAATTGCTGATCATATAAGATCAAGTGTATTTTTACTTGCTCAAGGAGTTGGGTTTGATAAAGAAGGCAGGGGCTATGTTTTAAGAAGAATTATGCGTCGTGCCTTAAGACATGGATATTTGTTAGGTCTTAAGAGAGCTTTTATGTATGAGCTTGTAGATGTAGTTTGTGAGTTAATGGGTGGGCATTATACTTACTTAAATGAAAAAAAAGAATTTATTAAAGAACAAATCAAACTAGAAGAAGAAAGATTTTTAAGCACTATTGAAAATGGTATAGAAATTTTTAACGAAGAGCTTAAAAAAACTAAAGATATTTTTAGTGGTGAAGTAGCTTTTAAACTTTATGATACTTATGGTTTTCCGCTTGATTTAACCCAAGATATGCTAAGAGAAAAAAATCTTAGTATAGATGAGGCTAAATTTAATGAGCTTATGCAAGAACAAAAAGATAGAGCTAAGGCTTCTTGGAAAGGAAGTGGGGATAAAGCGGTTAGCGGGGACTTTAAAGTTTTATTAGAAAAATTTGGCAAAAATACTTTTAGTGGTTATGAAAATTATGAAGAAAAAACTAAAATCATGGCTATTTTGGATGAAAATTTTAAAATCATAACCGAAACTAAGGCAGGAGATATAGCGTGGTTAATGCTTGAAAAAACTCCATTTTACGCAACAAGTGGAGGGCAAAGTGCTGATATAGGTTTTATCAATGAAAATGAGGTTTTAGATACACAAAAATTCTTTGATATTAATCTTAGTCAAGTGAAATTAAAACAAGATCTTAAAACAAACGATGAAGTGTTAGCTTGCATAGATACTAAAAAAAGAGAACAAATCGCAAGACATCATAGTGCGACACATTTATTACACCATGCTTTAAGAGAAATTCTTGGCTCACACATTAGCCAAGCAGGCTCTTTAGTAGAACATAATAAATTAAGATTTGATTTTACTCATCCAAAAGCTCTAAATAAAGAAGAATTAAAGCAAATAGAAGCTTTAGTAAACACTTACATCATACAAGCAAATGAAGCTAAAATTGAAATTTTAGCTTTAGATGAAGCTAAAAAAAGCGGTGCAATAGCTTTATTTAGTGAAAAATATCAAGAAAAAGTAAGAGTTTTAACCCTGGGAGCTAGCAAAGAGCTTTGCGGTGGTACTCATGTGAAAAATAGCTCTGAAATAGGAAGTTTTTACATCATCAAAGAAAGTGGTGTTAGTGCTGGGGTTAGAAGGATAGAAGCGGTGGTGAGCAAAGCTGCGCTTGATTATGTTAGTGAAAATTTAAAAGAGCTTAATCAAGCCAAAGAAGAGTTAAAAACTCAAGATATTTTAGGCTATGTAGCAAAATTAAAAAATGAAATAGCCAGTTTAAAAAATGAATTAAAAAATTCAAACAAAACAGAATTAAACTCTAAAGAACTAAATGGTATTCAATATTGTGTGCAAAAAATAGATAATGGTGATATAAAAACTATGATAGATGAGTTTAAAAACAAATTTAGCAAAGCTGTGATTTTACTTTTACAAGAAAAAGAAGGTAAGATTATCATAGCAGCAGGTGTTAAAGACACTTCGTTAAAAGCTGGTGTTTTGGTAAAAGAAATTGCACAAATGCTTGGTGGAAACGGTGGCGGTAGAGATGATTTTGCAACAGCTGGCGGTAAAGATACAAGTAAAATAGAACAAGCACTTGATCATGCTAGAAAAATTATAGAAGAAAGTCTTGCTTAATGCTTTATTTAGCTTCAAGTTCGCCTTCACGCGTTGCTTTATTAAAAGAAGCAAATATCGCTTTTGAACAAATTATTATCGATTATGATGAGAGTTTAATAAAAAAAGATAATCCAAGCTCTTATGTGCAAAAAATTGTTTTAGAAAAAGAAAGACAATTTTTTGCAAAATATCCTGATTTTAAAAATGTTTTATTTGCTGATAGTATAGTTTGTACTCAAAATATCATTCTTACTAAAGCTAAAAGCGATAATGAAGCTTTTAATATGCTCAATTTACAAAGTGGTAAAAGCATTAGCATTTTAAGTGCAATGATTTTAGTTTTAGAAGATAAAAAGATTTTTAATCTTAGCAAGTGTGATTTGATCTTAGATAAATTTGATTTAAAAGATATGCAAGAATACATTGAGTCAAAACTTTATCAAGGTAAAGCCGGAGCTGTGATGTGTGAGGGATTTCATAAAAAATACATTAAAAAAATCATAGGTCATCAAAGTACAGCGCTAGGGCTTAATATAGAACTTTTGAAAGCATTTTTATGATAAAAATTTTAAAAATATTTCTTTCTTTTTGTATAGTGTGTGCGGTTGGAGTTTTTATATTTATTGCATATTTATTTTCTGATTCTGATTTAAATCAATACACTTTTAAAGATTATAAACCACCTCTTACAACACAAATTTTTGATAAAAATGGAAAATTAGTTGCAAATGTTTTCGAGCAACACCGCTTTTATGCTCCTTATGAAGAACTTCCTCCAAGACTTATAGAGGCTTTAGTAGCCATTGAAGATACTAGCTTTTTTGAACATGGTGGGGTTAATATAGATGCGATTTTTAGAGCAGCCATTAAAATCATAAGAAGCGGTGGAAAAACTATGGAAGGAGCTTCCACTCTTACACAACAATTCATAAAAAACACAGAATTAACTCCTGAGCGTACTTTGAGCAGAAAGCTAAAAGAAGCTTTGCTTGCATATAAGATAGAAAATACTTTAACTAAAGAGCAAATTTTAGAAAGATATTTAAATTTCATCTTCTTTGGACATGGATATTATGGAGTAAAAACTGCTGCGCTTGGGTATTTTAGAAAAAATTTAGATGAGCTTAGTTTAAAAGAGATTGCTATTTTGGTAGGTATGCCAAAGGCTCCAAGTACTTATGATCCTACTAGACATTTAGATCTTTCTTTAGCTAGAGCAAATAGCGTAGTACAAAGAATGTATAATCTTGGTTGGATTTCTAAAGAAGAGTATGAAAACGCCTTAAAAGAAATTCCAAAAGTATATGATGATACTTTAACACAAAATGCAGCCCCTTATGTTACTCAAGAAGTTTTAAAACAACTAAGCGGGATTAAAGACTTAAAAAGTGGTGGCTACAAAATAGAGCTTGCCATTGATCTTGATGTGCAAAATATTGCAAGAGAAGCTTTAAAATTTGGCTATGATGAAATAGTTAAAAGAGATAAAGATGCAAATTTAAGCACACTCAATGGAGCTATGATAGTAGCAAATCATCAAAATGGAGACATTTTAGCCTTAGTTGGCGGGGTAAATTACACAAAAAGTAATTTCAACCGCGCCACTCAAAGCTTAAGACAACCGGGGAGTTCTTTTAAGCCTTTCTTATATCAAATTGCCATTGACATGGGCTATTCTCCTATGAGTAAGGTTGCTGATATTTCAAGAATTTTTGAAAGTACTAAAAAAGATGAGAAAGATTGGAAACCTAAAAATTATGGTGGAAAATTTCTAGGACTCATAAGTTTAAAAGAAGCGCTAACTGGCTCAAGAAACCTAGCTACCATAAATTTAGCTCTTGCCCTAGGACTTGATGTAATCCACGATAAGCTTCAATTTATGGGCTTTGAAAACATACCAGTTGATTTATCTATAGTTTTGGGTAGCTTTGGAATTTCCATTTATGATTATGCTAAACTTTACACGGTATTTGGAAACTATGGTGTGCAAAAAGACTTATTACTCATTAAAAGAGTAATCGATAAAAATGGTAAAATAGTAGTAGAATTTAATTCCGGAGAAAAAAAAATCAGCGAACCTGAACAAGCCTTTTTAGTCAATGATATGATGCAAAATGTTGTAAAAAAAGGCACTGGGCGTAATGCTAGAGTAGAAGGGATTGAAATAGCTGGAAAAACAGGCACTTCAAATAAAAGCATTGATGCGTGGTTTTGTGGCTTAACTCCTGAAATAGAAGCTATCATTTGGTATGGAAATGATGATAATAAGCCTATGAAACAAATAGAAGGTGGGGCAAGAACTGCTGCGCCGGTTTTTAAAGAATTTTTAACAAAATACTTAGAACTTTATCCTGATAGCGCTAGAAAATTTATCATCCCAAAAGGGGTTTATCAAGGAATTTATGAAAAACAAAGAGAGTACTACACCAATACTTCTCCATTTCCAAAAAACAACCCTGCTCTATCTGAAAATAATGAGGTAATTTTTTAAAAATATTTTTTATAAAATAATAAAAATTATCCTTCTATTTTCCTTTATATGTTTTAATATAACAAAATATATAAAGGATGCTTCATGAATATCACAAACGAACAATTATATAACAAAAGACGCCATTTTTTAAAACTAGGTGCTGGAGCTTTAGTTAGTTCAGCTTTAGTTCAATCTGAATTAATGGCATTAAATTTCTTTCCTGATCCTAACAATGAAAAATTAAATTTAAGTGAAGAAAAAATTGCAACTAATTATGTTAATTTTTATGAATTTTCTACTGATAAAAAAAGAGCTGTTGAGCTTGCAAAAAATTTCAACACAAATGGTTGGAAAATAGAAGTTAGCGGGGAAGTTGAAGAACCTTTGACTTTAACTATGCAAGATTTATTGGCTTTTCCATTAGAAGAGAGAATTTATAGATTTCGCTGCGTTGAAACTTGGTCCATGGTGGTGCCTTGGGTTGGTTTTGAATTGCGTGCTTTAATAGAAAAATGTAAAGTTAAAAGTGAAGCTAAATTTATAAAATTTACCACTCTTTTTGATAAAAATCAATTTGCCGATCAAGCCTCATTTTTTCCAACTCTTGATTATCCTTATGTAGAAGGCTTAAGATTAGATGAGGCTATGCACCCACTAACACTTATGGCTGTGGGCATGTATAAAAAGCCTTTATTAGGACAAAATGGAGCACCGATTCGCCTTGTAGTTCCATGGAAGTATGGCTTTAAAAGTATAAAATCTATTGTAAAAATAGAATTTACCAAAGAACAACCTAAAAGCACATGGGAGTTAGCAAACCCTAGAGAATATGGATTTTATGCTAATGTTAATCCAAATGTCTCTCACCCAAGATGGTCTCAAGCAAATGAGCGTCCTTTGGGAGATTTTTTCACTAAGCCTACGCAAATGTTTAATGGCTATGAAAAAGAAGTAGCGCATTTGTATAAAGATATGGATTTAAAGGTTAATTTTTAATGAGCAAAAAAGTTTATAATATCAGTGGATTTTTAGCTTTTGTTTTAAGTATTGTTTTTAGTGTTTATCAAATCATGCAAGAATTTGATATTGTAAAATCTGTATATTTTTATAGTGGTGTATTTGGCTTAATCTTTTTTGGGTTAAGCCTATTTTTTTCACTTTTAAAGTATAAACACACAAAAGATTACCCTAAATTTTTAGGTTTTTATGCATTTTTTTGGGCTTTGATTCACTTTTTTAATTACTTTGCTTTTAGTAAAAATTTAGATTTAATGCTTTTTTTCAAAGATACTTTTAGTAAAAATTTAGAATTTAGTGGTTTTATAAGCTTTTTCATACTCACACTTATGTTTATAAGCTCATTTAAGCTTTTTAAAAAATTAAGTAAGATAAGAAAACTTGGCTATTTTTGCTTTTTACTAGTATCTTGGCATTATTTTTTATCTGCAAAAATACCGCAAATTCCACATTTTTTAGTACTGAGTCTAGCTTTAATTTTTTTGTTTTTTAAATTATGGAACAATTACAAAAAAAGAAGAAGTAAATATTTACAAGCTCAATCATTATAAAAACATTTTATATTTTCCACAAACCCTCAACAGAGAGTTTGTGATTTAATCATCGTTTTTAATACTAATATAAACTAACGCTAAAAGCATATAGGTTACTAATCTAGTAGCATCAGGCAAACCATTCCAAGTTTTACTCATCCACATGCCAAACCACTCTGCAGCCACCACTTGAAAACCAAAAAACCATAACAAACAACAACAAGTTAAAGCAATGATTCCAAATTTTTTAGCTTCATGGAAAGTTTTTGCATCTAAATTTCTTGCTTTAAACATATCTAAAGCACCTTTTAAAGCAGTCAGCATAATAAAAGCTTCAAAACAAATAATAAAGATATAGGCAATATGATGGATCGTAGAATTTGTAATAGCCCTATAAATAATAGCATTACCTAAATAATCAGGCTTAGTATCCATACTCATAACATGTTTTACAAACTGAAAATTTGAATTATAATCAGTTATATTACCAAAAACAACAATAGCAGCCAAAGAGGCAACGGTAAGCAAGATAATCATTTTAGAATATCTTATTACACTCATCATAGAAAAACTACAATTGCAATTCATTAAATACTCCTTTTTGTTAAAATTATATTAATATAATACAACAAATATTAAATAAAACTGAAATATCTAACGCAATCTTAAAGAATTGACTACAACCGTTACTGAACTAAAACACATTGCTAAAGCTGCCAAATGCGGACTAAAACTTATAAATGGCACAAGACCTGCCGCAATGGGAATACATAAAGCATTGTAAACAAAAGCCCAAAAAAGATTAAGTTTGATGATATTTTTAGTTCTTTGAGAAAGCTCAAAACAATAAGCTACTAAAGATAAATCATCTTTTATCAAAATCAAATCTCCGCTTTTTTTAGCAAGCTCACTTGCTTTAGAAAAACTTATGCTTGCGCTAGCTAAATTTAAAGCAGGAGCATCATTGATACCATCTCCTACAAAAAGAACTTTTTCTTTTTTGATTTTTTCTTTTATGAAATCAAGTTTTTGCTCAGGTTTTAAATCAGAATAATATTCATCAACATTAAGCTCATTTGCTATTTTAGTAACACTTTTTTTATTATCACCACTTAAAATAATACTTTTTATACCTTTTTGTTTTAAATTTGCTATCAAATTTTTAGCTTCGTTTTTAAGTTCATTTTTTAAACAAACCCCGCCAAGACAAATATTATTTTTTGCAAAATACAAACATATAGGTGCTTGATCTTCAAATTCTTGCAAAAATTGCTTGCTTTTTTGTATATCAACACTATTTTCAAGCATTAATTTTTCATTGCCTATTAAATATTTATCATCATTTTCCTCATAAAGCAAACCACTACCCACTAAAACACTTAATTTTCCTTGTAAATTTAAATTTACATTCAATTTTTTAGTAAAAGCCTTTGCGATTGGATGTGAGCTTAAATTTTCAATTTGCGTGAGTTTTTGAAAATTTTCTTGAGTTAGATCATGCTTATAAACACTTAAATCATCTTGACTTAAAGTGCCTGTTTTATCAAAAATAGCAAGTTTTATACTAGCTAAATTCTCTAATACCGCTGGATTTTTTACTAAGATAAAATTTCTTGCACCATTTGCTAAAGCACTAACTATGGCTATAGGAGTTGCTAAGCCCAAAGCGCAAGGACAAGAGATTAAAAGAGTGGCACAAGCATGTAAAAATGCTGCGTTGACTCCTTCTTTAAAATACCAAAAAACAAACACAAAAAGCGATAAAACAATAATACAAGCTACAAAATAAGCTGAAATTTTATTAGCTAAATTTGCTAAAGGTGTTTTGATATTGCCTGCTTTAAAAACAAGATCTTTAATTTGTTCTAATGAGCTTTCAATCGCCTTTTTACTAGCTTTAATCTTTAAGCTTCCATTAATCAACACACTTCCTGCTAGAATTTCATCATTTTGCTTTTTCAAAAGTGGTAAAAATTCTCCTGTTAAAAAACTCACATCAACCTCAGCCTCGCCTGCTATAATCACCCCATCAACAACAACGCTTTCACCCTCTTTCACTAAAATCACATCATTTTCTTTTACAAAAGCACTAGGTATGCTTTTTATACTTGCATCTTCTAAGATTATATTAGCTTTTTTAATATCTATATTTTTTAGTTTGTTTTGATATTCTAAGGATTTAATTTTAGCCTTTTCTTCTAAGTATTTACCTAATAAAACAAAGCTTACAATCATCGCTCCGCCACTAAAATACAAATAACCATCTTTACTAAATACCTCAAAATACACAAAAAAAGAATATATAAAAGAAGTAAAAGCACCTAAGGATATCAAGGTATTCATATCTAAATTTTTATGTTTTAATCCTTTAAGAGCGTGGATAAAAAAACCTTTTCCACAATAAAAAATCGCTATCATAGATAAAAACATTTGAATTAAAGCAGAAACATTTCCTTGAACAAACATTTCAAAATACATCACAATAGAGCTTAAAATTATACTCATAATAAGCTTTGTTTTCATATTTTTAAGCTCTTTGAGTTTAAATTCGTATAAATTTTGTTCTTCTTGTAATATTTCAAAACCCAAAGCTTTGATTTTTTCTTTGATCTTTGCTTCTAAAGATAAATCTTTAAGCAAAAACACTCCACTAGAATTGACATAAGAAACACTTACATCTTCTACCCCGTCAATTTTTGCACAAACTTTTTCTATAGCATTAGAGCAATTAACACAAGTCATATTGCCTATTTTTAGCTTTAACTCATGCTTCATCTGTCTCAAAACCTAAATCTTGCAATTGTTTTTTAAACTCTTCAACTTGCTCTGCTTTTAAATCAATCTCTATGCTTTTATTTTCAACACTTATTTGCATAGCACCAAATTCATCTTCCAATGAAGCTTTGATTAAATTTACACAACTTTGACAATTAATATTTTTAGTTTTTATAATCATTTATTCTCCTTTTTCTCTGTATTCATATTTATGAGCGTGAAAAATTTTATTTTTTATAAATTTAAAACCCATTTTTTCATAAAGCATTTTTGCATTTATATTTTCATCTTCTACGATTAATGAAAGCTTTTTACCATTTTTCAAAGCTTCATTGAAGGCATATTTAATCAATTTCTTAGCAATACCTTTCCCTCTTGCCTTTTCATCCACGCAAATACTATCTAAGTAAAACTCATTTTCGCATTCTTTTAAAACTTTTTCATTAATTCCTAAAAATTCTAAATGCTCATTTAAAGGCTTATCTAGCTCATCTGCCAAAGCCCCATCATAAAAACAAATCACACCTAAAATTTCATTATCTTCTTCATAAACATATATATTTTCATAGCTTAAACGATTATTTTCTTGAGTGAAGAAATTTTCTAAAACCTCTATGGCTTTTTGATGATCATTATAGCCACTAAGTTTATATATAAAATGATCCATTGCCAAAGCAAGTAATTGTATGCATTTTTTAACATCATCTTTCCTAGCTTTTCTGATCACTCTTTTGCTCCTTTAAAATCAAATTTAGACTTCTTAGTTTATACTTTTAACTTTAAAACAATATAAGAAAGAGAGAATTTATGGGAAGAGCGTTTGAATATCGCAGAGCCTCTAAAGAAGCAAGATGGGATAAAATGAGCAAACTTTTTCCAAAACTTGCAAAGGCTATACAAGTAGCAGCAAAAGAAGGCGGAGCTGATCCTGATATGAACCCAAAGCTTCGTAGTGCCATAGCTACTGCAAAAGCTAATAATATGCCAAAAGACAATATCGATGCAGCTATTAAAAGAGCAAGTGGAAAAGATAGTGCTGATATTAAAAATATCCACTATGAGGGAAAAGCAGCACATGGGGCTTTAATCATTGTTGAGTGTATGAGTGATAATCCTACACGCACAGTGGCTAATGTAAAAGCAATTTTTAGCAAAAATGGTGGAGAAATTTTACAAAATGGCTCTTTAACTTTTATGTTTTCACACAAAGCTGTTTTTCATCTTGAAAAATATGATGGAGATTTAGAAGAACTTGAACTTGAACTCATTGATGCAGGACTTGAAGAACTTGAGAAAAATGATGAAGAATTACTAATTATAGGTGATTACACTGCTTTTGGTGAGCTTAGTAATGCCATAGAAAAAAAAGGCTTAGTGTTTAAAAAAGCAGGACTTGAATATCTTGCTAATAACCCCGTAAGCTTTAGCGAAGAGCAACTTCTTGATATTGAAAAATTGCTTGATAAATTAGAAGATGATGATGATGTACAAGCAGTTTATACCAACATAGAATAGGAGCAAAAAATGCTTAAAAAAATCGACATAAAAGATGCAAAAAAATACAATTTTGCTATCATTAGCACCGAAAAAGGTGATATGAAATTAGAATTATTTCCCGATGAAGCACCACAAACTGTGTGTAATTTTGCTAATTTAGCTAATGAAGGTTTTTATGATGAGCTTGTTTTTCACCGTGTGATTCCAAATTTTGTAATACAAGGTGGTTGTCCTTATGGTATAGGTTCAGGTGGTCCTGGTTATGAGATAGAATGTGAATGTGACGATCAAAAACACAAACATTTAAGAGGTAGTTTATCTATGGCTCATGCTGGTAGAGATACAGGTGGTTCACAATTTTTTATTTGTCACAGCCCACAGCCTCATTTAGATGGAGTGCATACTATTTTTGGACAAATCAATCCTGAAGACAAAGAAAGTTTAGAAGTACTAGATAGCATTAGAGCAGGAGATAAAATCAAAACTATCCAAATTTTAGAAAAACTTTAATTTTACATCTCCTTAAAATTGTGCTATGATTTTTTAAGGAGATTAGTTATGCATTTTATTTTTATTTGTATTCATCTTATCTGTGCTATATTTTTTATAGCCTATGTATTTTTTGATGTTTGTGTTTATTGCTTTGCTTATAAACACGAAAGCAAAGAAGATTGCGATAAAATTAAAAAAGCCTATACCAAATCAAGTATTTTTATTTTTGCTGGTATTTTTATCTTGCTTTTATTGAGTGGTTTTTATCTTTTAAGTTTTTATGAATTTAATTCTTTTTGGGATTTTTTTGCAAGCAATTTTGGAGTATTTTTATTTATCAAGCTTTTGCTACTAATAACAATGTTAGCTTTAACTTGTTATTCTTTGTTTTTTATAAAAATTTTAAAAAGAAAAGATCCTTTAAAATCTCACTTGATTGCATTGATTTTATGCATTTTAATAGTCATTTGTGCAAAAGCCATGCTATATTTTTAAAACATTAAAACTAAATTTATATCATTAGTTTAAAAAATTAAAGGGTGTTTATGCTTGGTGATATTATAGATTTTTTACTTACTCTTGCAAAAGATTGGGGTTATTGGGGGATTATCTTTCTTATGTTTATAGAAAGCTCCTTTTTTCCTTTTCCTAGTGAAGTAGTGATGATACCTGCTGGATATTTAGCTCATCAAAACGAACTTAACTTTTGGTTATGTCTACTTTGTGGGACTTTTGGAGCTCTTTTGGGTGCTTTATTAAATTATTACTTATGTTATTTTTTAGGGCGTAATGTTGTTTTAAAAATATGTAAATATTTTGGAGTTAATGAAACAAAATTTGCTCAGTTTGAAACCTTTTTCAATAAACATGGTGAAATATCAACATTTAGTGGTAGATTAATCCCTGGATTGCGTCAATACATTTCTTTACCTGCTGGACTTGCAAGAATGAATTTGAAAAAATTTATATTTTATACTAGTTTAGGAGCTGGAATTTGGTGTTTAATTTTACTTATATTAGGTTATATTTTAGGTAAAAATGAAGACTTACTTAAAGAATATCTACATTTTGTTATTATTGCTTGTATTATTTTTACAAGTATGCTTTTAGCTACTTATATTTATATACAAAAAAAGAAAAATCGCACTTAAATTTTATTAACTTCCTTAAATTACCTAGTGCATATATTTTTAATATTTTTACAAAAATATTTTAAATTTATAAGATTTTATATTTTAATTTTGATAAAATCTTTAAAAACTATTTTAAAGAATATTTATGCAAAAACCATCAATTCAAAATTTAACTAATTTTTTAATCGAATATATTAGCGTTTTTCTAAGTGCAGGAACTTACACAGCAAGAGTAGCAAAATGCGTTGGAAGGATAGCTAATGCGTATGGTTATGAAATTAATATGAATTTTTTCTTTCATCATACTACGCTAAATATTTTTGATAAAGATGACAATTCTATACAAAGAACCTACATCATACCTAACAAACACAATCATATTAATTTTAAACTTATTTTAGAACTTAGTGCATTAAGTTGGCAAATTCATGATCATAAATATAACCTAGAAGAAGCCAAAATTTCTCTTTTAAAACTCAAACAAACCAAAAGAAATCCTTTTTTAGCTAATTTATTTTTAGTTTCAGCAGCAAATTCGGCCTTTTGTAAGCTATTTGGGGGAGATTTTTATGGATGTTTATTTGTATTTTTAGCTACTTTGGTGGGTTTTAGTTTGAGAGTTTTACTCACTAGAATAAAAATTGATTTAAGAATTCAATATATTTTTTGCTCTTTTTTATCTTCTTTTATTGTGTTTTTTGGAGTGGATTTAAAGCTTATACAAGAAGCAAATATTGCTTTGGGTTCTAGTATCTTGTATTTAATACCTGGAGTTTATTTTATAAACTCAATTATAGATATTTTAAAAGATCACATACTTATGGGTTTTAGTCGTATTATTAGTGTGGTGATATTAGTATGCTGTATTGCCATTGGAATTTATACCACTCTTAGCATTAGTGACTTTGGAATTTTAAGATGATTGATTATTCTTCTATACTTTGGGATATGTTTTTTGCAGCTTTAACAGGATTTGGTTTTGCTTATGTGTGTAATCCACCCTTTAAAACACTCATACTCTCAGCCATATTAGCCGCTATAGCACATGGTATGCGTTTTACTCTAATGGGGTATTTTGGCTTTCAAACTTTAGCTATTGCGACCTTTGTAGCTTCTTTTAGCATAGGTTGTCTTGGTTTGTTTTTGGCTAAGATTTTTAAAACACCTGCTGAAATTATAGCTTTTCCCGCTCTTATCCCTATGATACCCGGAATTTACGCATACAAAGCTATATTGTATTTGATTTCTTTTATACGCTCAGAGGATATTGGCGAAAAAACTAATTTTTTGATTCATTTTTTTGATTATTTCTTTACAACACTTTCGGTAACATTAGCTCTAGCAGTAGGAGTAAGCATAACCTTGCTTTTATTTTTTGAACAAAGCTTTATGATGACAAGAAGTATTAAAAAAAGCAAAAATCACGATCAAAATTAATCGTGATTCATTTTATTCTTTGCCTCTATTCCCATAAGCGCAAAAGCTGTTTTAATACTCAAGGCACATATGGCAAAAAGTTTTAAAAGCTCATCTTCATTGCTTGAGCCAACAACTTTATTTTCATTATAAAATTTATGAAATAAAGAAGCTAAATTTTTTAAATAATCAGGAATTTTTTGCAAGGCTCTTGATTCGAATGCATCATTAAGTACTGCTTTTAAATTTAAACTTTCAAACAAAAGATTCATACCATCTTCATTTAAACTCTCAAATTTAGCATATATAACATCATTTACACTCTTGCCTGCTTTGGCAAATACTTGATGAATTCTCGCATGAGCATAATTAATATAATACACAGGATTAGAGCTATCTTCTTTTTTAAACTCATCTACATCAAATTCCAAATGCGTATCACATTTTTTGCTGATAAAAATATATCTTAGTACATCACTACCAAGTTCTTCTAAAACATCACCCATTAAAATGAAATTTCCTGCTCTTTTACTCATCTTATAAGGCTCGCCATTTTTTAACAATGAAACCATTTGTGCTAAGATAATTTCAAGATTTTGACTATCATGACCTAAAAATTCCATAGCAGCTTTCATTCTAGCTATATAGCCGTGATGATCAGCCCCCCATATATTGATACACTTATCATAACCACGACTCATTTTATCTTTATGATAAACTATATCAGCAGCTAAATAAGTTCCTTTTCCATCATCTTTAATAATCACACGATCTTTTTCATCACCTTTAGCACTTGATGCAAGCCATATTTTACCATCTTGCTCATAAGTACCACCATGCTCTTTTAAGGCTTTTAAAGTATTTTCTAATTTACTATAATAGCTTGTTTCACTCACATAAGTATCAATAAATATCTTAGCATCGGCTAAATTTTGCTTAATAATTTTTAGCATTTTATCCTTAGCCCAAAGCGCTAATTGTGGAATATTTCCTTCTATAAAAAAATCTTTTTCAAATTCAGCAAAAGCCTCTTTTGCCACATCTATGATATATTCACCTTTATAATACTCATCAGGATATCGAACTTGCTCTTTTAAACAATGCTCTTTTACTGCAAGCAATATAGAAAGACCTAAAAGATAAATTTGATTACCCGCATCATTAACATAATATTCTGTATCAAATTTATATCCTAAATGTCTAGCAACCCTAGTTAAAGTATCACCAAAAATAGCCCCTCTAGCATGCCCTATGTGTAAAGGTCCTGTTGGATTTGCACTAACATATTCAAGCAAAAAACTCTGCTCTTTTTTTTCATCTTTTGCAAAATTTTCACTATCACTCAAAGCTTGCGTAGCCAAAGAATTTAAAAAAGTCTTTGAAAGCTTAAAATTTACATAACCATTTAAAGCCTCTACACTTTCAAAACAATCACAATCTTTTAACTTAGCAACAATATCATTAGCAATTATTATAGGGTTTTGCTTTAATTCTTTAGCTAAAGAAAAAGCCAAAGGTGTAGCAAAATGGGCTAAATTTTTATTCTTAGGATTTTCTAAGATAAAATCTCTTCCTAGTTTCTCTTTAATTTCTTTATAAACTAAAGTTTTCAACATATCGCCTTAAGCTTTTTTTGTTTCTTCATTATTTTCTTTTACCAGCACATCTTTCTCGTTGATTTTTTCAATTTTTTGTGCATCTTCTTGAACGATTTTTTTATCATCATCAGTATTCATTTCATCTTTAAAAGTTTTAATACCTTTTCCTAAACCTTTAGCAAGCTCTGGAATTTTTTTAGCACCAAAAAGTAATACTACAATAAGTAATATGATTAACCATTGGGTTCCACTTGGCATATGCATTTTATTCTCCTTTATTCCATTGAATTTGAATTTGTTTTAAATCATGTTTTGTACTTTTTAATTTTGAAGCTTCAAAAACTGCTTCTAACTCCCTATAACTTTTTTCTAGATCATCATTTATGATTAAAAAATCATATCGATCCAAATAAGCCATTTCATCACTAGCATTTTCTAATCTTTTGCTAATATCTTCTATTTTATCAGTATTTCGCTTAAGCAATCTTTTTTCAAGTTCTTTTTTATCTTTAGTTGTGATAAATACAGAAGTAATATAATTAGGCATTTTTTCTTTAGCTATGCAAAAGCCTTGCACATCTATATCAAAAATGACACTTTTACCCTCTTGCAATGCTTTTTTTACAGGAATTAACGATGTACCATAGTAATTTTTATGCACTAAAGCCCATTCTAAAAAATCACCTTTTTCTATACCTTGTTTAAATTCTTCTTCACTGATAAAAAAATAATCTACTCCATTTTTTTCATTTTCCCTAGGAGCTCTTGTTGTGCTTGAAATAGAAAAATAAATATTATCTTTTTCTTTAAAAAGTTTTTGAAGCAAGGTGCTCTTACCTGCTCCACTTGGCCCTGAAATAATTAAAATTTGACCGCTCAATGTTTATCCTCATCAAAGCTTATATTGATGTTTATATTCATCTTCATACCTTTCAAGGCTGCCTTTAAAGTATCATCAGTAATACTTGAAGTAATGGTTTGAGCTATACTCTTACTAAGCTCATTTACCATTTCATCTTCTTGTAAATTTTCTATTTTTTCTTGAGTGCTTAATCTATTTTCTTCTTTCTTTTCTACAATAGCTGGAGCAAGCTCTTCGCCTAAAGCCAACATAATATCATTTTCATTTAAATTTGCAAACTCATCTTGTGTATCGTCTAAAATTTCGCTCATATTTTCCTCTATATTTTCCTCTATATTTTCCTCTATATTTTCCTCTATATTTTCCTCTATAT
>NZ_JAKMSW010000020.1:0-11565 GCF_025772845.1 Campylobacter sp. CNRCH_2014_2849
ATTGAAGTAGAGTTTTGGATTAATATAAGCTTGTTGTTAATTTATGGTTATTTTCATAATATTGGGTATTATTAAAATTTAATAATATCAATAGTTTAAATAATAAAAATTCAGATTTTATATATTTGATTTTAATACAGATGAATAAATGATATATTTTGATAAATATAAAAATTATTCATGAAGTTTAATATGTATTATCTCGTAATTTTTTATTTTTTTTCCTAAAATTTTACCCCATCCTAATTTGGAGTGAGAGCAATCTCCTAGCTTAAACAGCATTCTTTTGTTGAAAATAATTTTAAGATATAAATCAACACAAAATTCATTGTTAGTTAGAAATAATATACTTTCTTTAAGCTCTTTGTATTTTTCTGCGTTTGGAAAGTATTTTAAAGCTTCATCATAGTGTATATCTTTTATATAAATAGCTATTTTATTTTGGTAAGATAGAAATTTTTTTCCTAAGATTAGGTTTTTTCCTAAAATATGATTTTTACTTCCTAATTTATTTAATTGTATGTGTCTTATGCAAATTTGATGGGGTATATTTTCTATAATATTTAATTGATTTTGTAAATTAAAAGTGATTTGTAAAATTCTTTCAATATAACTTTTAGGTCTTCTTAAACTTAGTAATAACGGTGCAAAAGGTAGATATCTCTTTGCAATTTTTGTGTCATTGATACCTAACATAGAAAATAGTATTTTAGAAATTCTATCGCTGAAATTAATATCAAAACTTTTTGGATAATTGTTAAGAGTAGTAATTTCAAAAAAAATCCAAAGAAGATAGTGATTGAAGAAATCAAAAAATAAACTCCATCCATCCCCGCCATCCTCATTCCTAGAGAGCTTGTCTAGTATATAAGAAGGGAGTTGTGATGTATTACCTTGTAGACCCATAAAATTAATCATAATTTCAATAGGAAAATCACTAATATTTTTATTGAATTTTACATATTCGATTTCTTTGTTAGGATGCATTAGGGCATTATTTACCCTTAGAAAAATATCTTCTTTGGGATGATCTTTTAATAATTTTTTAAGAAGTTTATAAAAGGTATAAGAGTTTGCATTGTTCATAATATAGGTTTAATTCCTTTTTTAAAAGGATAATGTATAGTTGCTTTTGAGTTTATGCATTTAATTTTTAATTCACAAAATGAATTAATACTCACAAAGGATGATAAAAATTCTGAAATTATTAATCCTAGCTTATAAACTTCACCCAAAGAATAAAATTTAGAATCATCTATACTTATAATACTCATAGTGCCTTTTTTTGTAATATGCTCATCAATTAAGTAGCTTGGTTTTGACTGTATGTCAATTATTGAAGAGGTAAGTAATTGACATACTACTTCAGAAGTTTTATCATCGGGAAAGCTATAGCTTTCTAAAACTTGAAAAAAGGATGTTTTTGTTAAAAGAGTTTGGTAACTAAATGACAAAATAGAAACTAATTTCCATAAAAGATTACCATTGGTTTTAACTTGCTTAATCGGCGTTGGAATGGTAATGTTTTTCGTAATAGCATCTTTATAAAAAGGTATAAGATTGATATCGCCTATTTTTAAATGGGTCGGTAAATTTTTATTACAGCATAATACATCTATTGTGATTGTTTCATTTGTATTGTTTGAGGAAAAAAACGATATTTCTTTGAAGTTATCTTGCTTGGAATTTGATTTATTTGTAATGTAGTAAAAATCTTGTATTTTATTTTGCATAAATTCAAAACGTTCAAAATTTTTATAATTTTTTAAAATTCTACTCCCGCTGTCGCTATTATGTGCTTTGACTTGTTTTATTTGAACTATATCATATGCATTTAAATTTGTTCTATCGATAAAAATTCTATATCCATTTTTCGAGTGATTATTGATGATAGGTTCTGCTGTTTTTTCGAAAATATTAATGATTGGTGTTGTCGATAATGAGAATAATTCATTTTTTATAATACAATTTTTAGGAAGTGTTTTATTAAATTTAAAAAAAATGCTAATTAATTTACCTTTACACTCATGTAAAACATCCAAGCCTTGTATTGAGATAAAATTAAATTTTTCAGGCAAAAAAAAGTATTCTCTTAGCAAGGAAAAAGATTCAAATCCTAAGTCATTATAAAATAGGCAACTTTCGTTTGGCTTTAAACCCATAGTTTTAATATTATGGGTATTTATTTTAAATTCTTCTTTTGTGTCATGAGATATGACTTTTATTTCTTCTAAATATTGATGCATATAAAAAAGTAATGTAGATGATGTGTAAACATCATCCCCTAAGTATATACTTAGTTTATCTAAACCTAGATGTTCTATGTTTAAATCTTCTCTACTAACTCTAAGTTGTATATCTAATGTATGATATTGTCTTTCACTTCCTAAAAAAATATTCTCTATATTTAATGGATATAGATATACATCATATACTGTTTTAAATTCACATTCACATTTTTCTATAGATACAGATTTAACTGTACTATTTTTAGGAATAATTAATCTGTTGAGTTTGCTGTTTTCGCTAAATTTGAATTCTTGCATACACATAGAAGGTAGAATGTTGGTGTAATTTGGAGAAAGAATATTAATTAGAGATTCTGCAATATAGGGTATATTTTGATCTAATTCTTGATGAATTTTAGAGGTTAATATTGCTAAATTTTCAATAATTCTTTCTATATCTGGATCTTTACTATCGTAAGATAAAAAAGGGGTTAACTTGGGAAATTTATCTATAAAAATTTTCCGAGCATGATTAAGATAAGCAATCTCCTTTTGATAATAATGTATATCATCTTGTGTCATTTTAGATAACCTCGCAATATCGATTATTTTTAAATATAATTTCAATTGCAAATTCTTTAAAATTATCATTACAAAAAACACATTTTAGTAAAAATGAAAGTTGCCAAGGTTTTAAAGAATCATTATATGTGATAGAATTAATTATAATTCTTTTTTCGTATTTACTTATGAGTTTATGAATTTCTTTTGCCATGTTCAAGCAAAGTTCTGTCGAGCTTAAATTTAGATTTTCCATACTAGATAATCCAAAATCTTCAACACTTAAGCAGTCATCAAGTTTTGCATTAAGCAAAACTTGTATATTATTTTTTATTTCTTGAAATTCATTTTGATAAAAAGGGATATTTTTATATTGCTCATCCAATGAATGAATAATTTTATCCAACAAAGACATTTATTATTCTTTATCCAATTTACCTACTAAAGATAGTTCAAAATTTCCACCCATATATTTAAAGTGAGGACGAACACTCAACCCAATCTTATACCATCCAGGCTCCCCTGGTATATTATCCACTTTTACTTGAGCCCCTCTAAAAGGTCTTCTACTTCTAACCTCTGCTGGTGGATTTTCTTGATCTGAAATATATTGTCTAACCCATTCGTTTAAACCATTTTCAATATCACTTCTTTCCTTCCAGCTTCCAATTTCTTCTCTTTGTAGTACTTTTAGATAATGTGCTAATCTTGAAATTAAAAATACATAAGGCAATTGAGTGCCTAAGCGGTAATTTGTTTCAGCCTCTTTTCCTTCTGGTGTGTTTGGAAATATTTTAGGTTTTAAAGCAGAATTTGCTGAAAAAAATGCTGCATTATTGGTGTCTCTTCTTAGAGTTAAAGTTATAAACCCATTTTCTGCAAGTTCATATTCTCTTCTATCTGTAATCAAAACTTCAGTAGGAATTTTAGCTTTTAAGTTTCCAAAATTTTCATAAAAATAAGTAGGAAGATCTTTTACGCTTCCACCGCTTTTTGGTCCTATGATACTACCGCACCACCTGTATTTAGCAAAACTTTCTGTTAATCTTGTTGCGAAAGCATATGCTGAATTTCCCCATAATAGATGATTGTGAGATGCGTGAACATTTTCTTTGTAATTAAAGCTTTTGATGGGATTTTCTTCACTATCATAAGGCGATCTTGTCAAAAACCTCGTAACCATTAATCCTGTGTATTTAGAATCTTCATTTTCTCTAAAAGTTCTCCATCTTGTGTATTGTGGACCCTCGAGAAGACTTTGTAAATCCTGAATATTAGCTAATTCTGAATAATTTTCTAAACCAAAAAATTTAGGTCCTAAAGAAGTTAAAAATGGAGAATGACTCATTGCTGCTATGCTTGACATTTTATTTAAAAAAGTCATATCTGGACTTGTAGTGCTTAGTTGGTAATCACCAATTATAGCACCAACTGGTTCTCCACCAAATTGTCCATATTCTGAAGAATAAATATTTTTATAAACAACACTTTGGGTGATGTCTGGATTATTTTCGAAATCTTCTAAAACTTCTTCTTTTGTAATATCAAAAAGATTAATTTTAATATTTTCATTAAAATCAGTTCTTTCTACTAAGAAGAAAAGTCCTCTCCAAGTCGATTCTAATTTTTGAAATTCTTCATTATGTAAAATCTCATCCATTTGTTTTGATAATAAATCATCGATATGGGCAATCATTTCATCAAGTGCAAATTTGTTGATTTTATCTTCTATGTTATCGCTTTCAACTATTGCGGAAATAAATTCGGCTACTCCTCTTTTTGCTATACTATAGCTTTCATCATTTCTAGCATATTTGCTTTTTTCCATAATACTTTCAATAATTGGAGTATCAATTACTTTATCTTTTGACATATTATGTTTCCTTTATTCTTCGTTATTTTCTTTTTTGATTTCTAAAAGCAACTGCTCTTTGGTTTTTTCATTTTTTAGAGCATCTAAAACAGCTTTTCTAAAATTTGGAATATTACCCATAGGTCCTTTTAGAGCCATTAATGCTTCTCTAAGGCGCATTAGTTTATTTAACTCTGGCACTTGTTGCACTATATTATCAGGCGAAAAATCTTTCATACTAGATATTTTTAGGTTGATATCTAATTCTTCAGCGCCTCCACCCAAAGTATTTTTAACATTAAATTGGGTTTTGATGTCTAGTTTTTGCATAACTTGATTAAAATTTATTTTGTTGATAGACACAATTTCCCTATCTTCTAAATTTTGTTCATTTTTACCTGTTAAATTAGCCATTATCATAAGTTTTAAAGGTAATTCTATCTCTGCATTTTGCCCGTTTGTTTTTGCCTTGTAGGTTATATTTATGCGTTCTTTTGGTGCACTTGATCCATCAGACATTTTACTTCCTTATTTTTTGAATTAAAATTTATTTTTTAAATTATACATAAAACTAAATAAAGAATAACTAAGTTTATATTTTTTTATTAGTTTTGTTTTTTGCATAATTATACTCATCACTTAAGTAATCCTTTAATAAGGTTTTTTCCATAAGTTCAACTAGTTGTAAGTATATAATTTTTGCATTATTTTTCATATTGTTTGTTTCAAAAACTTGTGCCATGGCTATTAAAGAATTTATATTACAAAATAAAGAATTATTATAATTTTCATTATTTATTTCAATGAGTAATTGCTCTACTTTTTTATTTTTATCGGATGTAGTGAGTGTTTTTTTATTAGTTTCTTGATTTTGTTTTACAAAATAATTAAATGTATCTTCTTTACACATTAATTCGCCGTTGTCAAATCTTAACTTGGTAATATCTTTGAATTTGAGAATAAAATTGCAAGTTAGTAAATTTAAAATTTTCAAGGAGTGTTCTTTTTGATGATGATGTAAAAAATCACAAAATAGTTTAAATCCTTCTATCCAGAAAGGGTTAAGTGAAAGGTTATTGATAAAACATTTTATTTGATCTAACTCATTCGTATTTTTATCTAATAGTAATTTTATTAAATTTCTATCAGGATATCTTACTTTAGTGACAAAATCTGAATGCGGTGGAAGGGTTTTTAATCTTCCCCAAGCTGCTTCTGCAAACAATGAATAAGCATTGGTATTTTCAATGTTATTTTCTAGTAATTCTATTGCTAGATTATTTAATAATGTTCTGTATTCTCTATCACTAAGATTAGATAATTTTGTGTTTTTTATATCGATATTTACTTGTGTCACTGGAGATTTAAGAGGTGATTGTTTAGTTTGAGTTATTTCTTCTTTAATGTTTAATTTTGCAAAATTACAATTTAAAATTTCGCGTAATTTTTCAAAATACTCATTTAAACTTTTAGCTGTGACTTGTGAGCATTTTGGTGAATTTTTATTAAATTCATTAATAAAATTTTCAACAATTTGTTTGTATTTCTTTTTTTGATTTAATAGTATAGAAGATGTTTTACTTATATTTTCAGGTTTTTCTCGAAATAATTTTTCTGTAAAAATTATTATTTCTAAAAATATTTTAAAACACTCTTCGTTATTTAATGCTAAACATGATAAAGAAAAGTAAGCGAAAATTTTCATATCCATCGAGTTGTTTTGTAAAATATCTAATGAGTATTCATATACCTTATCCCATTGTATTTTTTCATGATTTAATGTTTTGTATTTTGTCATCTCTTCTTCAAGTAAATGAAATATCTCTAAGTTTTCTAAATTTTCTTCATAATGATCACAGAAAATCATTTTTTATCTCCTAAGCACTATTGAAAGTTTTTTTAATTATAATAAAAAATAAAATTATAGTGTTATTTATTTAAGTATTTTTTTAAGGATGGGAATGAGAAAAATTTTTGTTATGTTGCTCATGGGGTTGTTTTTAAGTTCTTGCTCTAGTGTTGTAAGTGTAAAGATTGATAATATAAAAAATTCTAATTTAAATAGTAGAAATGATGATGTTCCTTTGACTGTTATTGTGTATCAACTAAAAGATGTAAATAAATTTATAAAGGCTAGTGATTTAGAGCTGATTAATAGAGAGGATGCTATACTCGGTAGAGATAAAATTGACTCGATTAGACTACAAATTGCCCCTAAAGATAATATTATTGCTTTTAAAGTTATAGATGAAGAAGTGCCGTATATTGGTATTTTGGTTTTATTTGCAAATAATACTAAAAAGGTAACAAAAATTTGGGCAAAAACAGATGATGCTAATGGTTTTGGAACTAAAAAAACATTAAAATTTGAAATAACAAAAGATGGTATTAGACATATTTAATCTAAGGAAAATATAATGGCAGATAAGCTAAAAGTAGCTTGGTTTAATGGGCTAAATATTGATAAAATTCATTTTGAGCAACAAGAACGATATTTTGAAAGAAATATTAATCTTAAGACAATTTCAACTTTCAATAATTTATATGGAATAATTGATTTAGAATTTTCCAATGAAATGTTAATGCAAGGAAAAATAGCACTTAAAAGAATTTCTGGAATTGCTAAAGATGGTAGCATTTTTAATGCGCCAGAACAAGATGAGCTTCCAGAGCCTTTGGAAGTTAATTATGATTCTTTGGTAAATTCTATTATTGTTATTAAAATTCCTATGGGTTTATCCTCTATAGCAGATATATCTTTACACAATAATATACCTAATTCAAAATACATTAGTTTAAGAAGTGTTGTAGCTTCAAGAATATATGATGATAATACTAATGATGTTTTTAAACATACTGATTTGGAAGATGAATATGAGAATGATAATATTACTTTCTCTCAAGAAAAAATAAGCATTACTTTAGCTAGTTTAAGATTGAAATTGGGCTTTTTAGGTAGTAAAACTCCAGATGAACTTGAAATTCCTATAGCAAAAATCAAAAATATTGATTTAAATAAAAAAATAGAGTTAGATGAAAGTTTTATACCCACTTGTTTAGATTTAAATAAATCTTCGTATATTAAATCATTTTTAGAAGAAATTTCGCATTCAATTAAACAGCATAAAGAAATACTCACTGAAGTATTTAAGGGTATAGATCAAACTAAAAACACCTTGGATTTTAGTACATATTTATCGCTTAATCTTTTAAAAAAATGGTATTTTATTTTTTCATATATAATCAATAAAGATAAAATACATCCTGAAAATTTATATGAAAAATTAGTTGATTTTCAAGGAGATCTTAGTGCTTTTGGTACTGAAAGCTCCTTTTCTGATTTTATAGTATATAATCATGATGACTTGACTAACACTTTTTTACCACTTACTAATCAACTGAGAGTTTTATTTGCAAAAATAACTTCTCCAAAATATACTATGGCTCAAGTAATTGACAATAACAATGGATTTTATGATTTGTTATTTGACAATCCTACGGTTATTGAAGAGGGTGAATTATTTTTAGCTATTAGTGCTGATGTTAATCATGAGTATTTATTATATAATTTTAAAACTCAAAGTAAAATTCATACTCAAAGTAGGATAAAAAGTATAGTAACAACACAATTACGAGGGATAAACATAGAGCAAATTTCAAATATTCCATCTTCTATACCTTATTTAAATGGTTATATTTATTACAAGTTAGACAAAAAAGATGAGCTGTTTAAATACTTTAAGGGTGAAAATGTTATAAGTTTATATCTAACAACAAATATAAAAAACCCTGATATAAAAATGTGGGCTGTATTTTAAGGAGTAATATGCAAAAAGAATCACATTTTAAAGAAGGATCTTTGCTTTTAGAAAGTGATTTAAAAGGTTTAGAAATCAATAAAGTTGTTGATAATTGCTTGGAAATTCTTTTACTTGTTTATAGATTATCTAAGGTTCATTCTTTGGATACTGCTTATATAGAGAATTTAAAAGAAAAGCTTGTGAATGAAATTTTGGTTTGGAGTTCAAGATTAAGTACTTTTAAAGAGTATGATGAGAAAGATATTATAAAATTAAGATATTGTTTATGTGTATTTATAGATGAAAGTCTAATGAAAAATGATTTATTTATTAATAGCTCTTGGGCAAATCATACTTTAACCGTGAGGTTATTTGATGAGACTCTAGGTGGTGATAATTTTTACGATATAGCGCTTTCTTGGTTGTCTAATCCATCCAAAAACAAGGATTTTTTGGAATTCATATATGTTTGCTTGATTTTAGGATATAGAGGAAAATATTCTCATGAAAAAGATGTTGAGGAAAAAATTATTTATCTTTGTAATAATATAGCATCGGCTTTAACTCCTCTTATAAATTTAACAGATGAGACAGCTTTTGATAAGGCTTATAATGGAGCTAATAGGGAAAAATTTTGGCAGTATTTTCAACGCAGATTTATGAAATTTACGTTAGTTGTTATACCTATTGGATGTATTTTAGGTTTTTTTATTTTTGCAATTTTTGATTTACAAACTCATAATATTAAAATCGATTCTAATATTAGCAGTTTGATTAAGAATATAGAAAAATTATAACTCTTCGTTTGGAATGTTTAATTTTAACTTTTGAAACATAATTTCGTTCCAATGTTTTGGAAGATTACAAATTTTTGGGTAATATTTTTGAAAAAAATAAATAAAAATTTGAGGATTTTCAGCTAGAGAAAAATAAAATTTTCCTTTATTTGAAGATAAAATTTTACCATCATGGTTAATATTAGGGCTATAAAATTTATATCCTTTTATTGGAGGCATTTTTTTAAGGAACTTTGAATTTGGATAGTGTTTGAAAAATTTTAAATAACCTTCGATATAACCCACCCCATATTTTAATGGATTTATATTGGTATAGAAAAAATCAATAAAAGGGATATTAGAATTTTCTCCATAGTAAGGATTTGGTATAAGATTGATTTGTTTTTGATATAATTCTTTATATGTAGTGTAAGCACCGGCATTAAAAAGTAATTCATTTTCATCTTGAAATTTACCAGAAAAATATGGAATTAAAAAGTCATTTAGACTCCAAACTAAATATTCGTAAAAAAGCTCATCACTAAATGTAATTTTATAATCTTGTTTAGATAGTGTATCAAGTTGATTTAATATATCGTTTTTATGGTTGTTTTTGTCATAGATTAAAGCGGTAATGCCACTATTTTCATAAATTTTATTAAAATAATTTTTAATTAAGTTAATGTTTTTGGAATGTAAATCATCAAAATATGAGTAAATTTGTTCTTTGGATAAGATTATATTGTTATTTTGCCTGAAATATTGCACTTTGTTGTTTGTTATTTCATTAAGCCAAAAATTATTTAATTTTTCAAAATTAATATCAAAATTACTTGCTATAAATTTTGGAAACAAGTTGTTTTTTTCTTCTTGAAATATTACCTTTCCTATATATAAAATAGCGGTTAAATCATTAATTTTTTTATTATATTTACTACTATAGAAATTTGAAATATCGTTTATTCTATCTTCAACACATAAAATATTTGTTTCTATGCCAAGATATATGGTTTTATCTGATCTATTGTTAAAAGCATATTTTTTTAAATCAGGAAGTTTAATTTTCATTCTTTAGCCTAGAAAATCTATTATTTTTTCGACAAATCTTGCATCTCTTTCATTTGGTTGTATTTCGTAAGCATTTTCTTGCCTTTCTTTGTCATCAAATTTATAAAAGCCATCAAATAAAATTTTATAATCATCGCTTATAGAGAATCCATGTGCATAAAACAAATATCCTCTTAAAATACCTTGTCCCGGATAATAATAAGTTTCAACATAAAAATGTCTAATCTCGTGAATCATAGTTTTTATTATTTCTTTTAAATCATGTAGATTATTTTCATTAACACGTATGCGTCTTTTGTAATATTCTCCCCATTCTTCTTCGTCTCCTTGGAAAAAATCTATTTCACCATTTTTTGTTATTAAATTTAAGTCTAATTTTTCACATATAGCGGTTGCAATCTTACTAATTAAATTTTTATAAATTGCTATATCCAATTTTTTACCTTGCATCAATTCATCATATTTTTCTTTCAATGTTTTAGGATTGTTTTTTTCTATAGGGCAATTTAGCAAAACATCTTTACAAGTTTGAAAATAAAAATCTCTATCTCTTTGATAGTCTTTGAAATCATTTTCCACGCTATCTATGAAAGATTGACTACCTAGGTCAAATCTATAGTAAATATAAGCAATTTTTCCTGCTATTTGAGGATTATTTTTACAGAATGAAAAGAAATTTTCTCTCATAATAGTAAAGGTATCACCTATTTTTTTAGATAGACATTCGAAAAATTTAACAGCATCCCAAACACTTTGTATGTGTGATATTTGGTTCCATTCTTGAATATTTTTGGGATAATTTGCAAGATTAACACCATTAGCAACATTATCATCTTCTCCAATACCCACTCTAAAACTCATATCAATGATCACATAAGGATCTTGTAAAGTCGGCATTTCGCCTTCATAAGCAAATACCACAATATAATATTTTTCAAATTTAGTTTCTTTTGTTCTATAAAGAGGAAGAGAAAAGCCAATTTTATTTGTATTTTCTTGTTCAATTAAAGTTGCATTGTAATCATCATTGCACTCTAATTCTCCATCTTCATCAATATCAACTAAAGTACTAAAACTATCAAAACTTTGCAAATAATCATCCGATACAAATAATAATTGCATTTTAGCTTGACTATCACATTCAAAAAAACCCCATTTTCTTTGTATATCGTCGTTATTCTCTAAGAAAAGTTCTATATATGTTCCTGGTGCAAACGGAGCTTTAAGATCGTATATTTCCTTAGAGTTTATGCTATTCATTTATCTATCCTTTATTTCTT
>NZ_JAKMSW010000021.1:0-5882 GCF_025772845.1 Campylobacter sp. CNRCH_2014_2849
AAAATAAATATAGGATTATATATAAAGTAAGAATAATAAGAATTAACAAGTCCGCAATGAGCTACTTTCCCCCTGCCAGTAAGGCGTAGTATCATCACCCACGATGTGCTTAGCTTCTTGGTTCGGGATGGAGCAAGGCGTCTCCACATCTGTATAATCACGGACATTGTTATTTAAATATTCTATTTAATATAGCATAATAAAAACAATCAATAAGATTTAGATATAAAAATTATTTTTATTTTAACTTTCATCTTATTCTTAAGTTTAGATGTTTTATTGAACTAAATACTTTATTGTTTTATTTTAGAATACTTAAAAAACAATGTTAAGAGCAAGTTCTAATATAAACTTTACTTATAAGATTTTATAAACTTAAGAATGTAATTTTTATATAAATATTTCATATAAAAACACCCAAAGCTTTATCAAAAACCTTAACAAGGAAGTGATGCTTAAATAAGATAAGCCAAACGCTCTATTAGTACTGGTCAGCTAAAGGACTTTCATCCATTACACACCCAGCCTATCAAACTAGTAGTCTTCTAGAGAGCTTAGAGAAGATTCATCTTAGAGTTGGCTTCACGCTTAGATGCTTTCAGCGTTTATCCGTTCCAAACTTAGCTACGCTGCGATGCTCTTGGCAGAACAACAGCTACACCAGTGGTTTGTTCAACCCGGTCCTCTCGTACTAGGGTCAAATCTCTTCAATCTTCTTACGCCCACGGCAGATAGGGACCGAACTGTCTCACGACGTTCTGAACCCAGCTCGCGTACCGCTTTAAATGGCGAACAGCCATACCCTTGGGACCTGCTCCAGCCCCAGGATGCGATGAGCCGACATCGAGGTGCCAAACCTCCCCGTCGATGTGAGCTCTTGGGGGAGATCAGCCTGTTATCCCCGGGGTACCTTTTATCCTTTGAGCGATGGCCCTTCCACACAGAACCACCGGATCACTAAGACCGACTTTCGTCTCTGCTTGACTTGTATGTCTTGCAGTTAAGCTGGCTTATACCTTTATACTCTACGAACGATTTCCAACCGTTCTGAGCCAACCTTTGTAAGCCTCCGTTATTATTTGGGAGGCGACCGCCCCAGTCAAACTACCCACCAGACATTGTCCCACTTGAGGATAACTCAAGCTGGTTAGCTACCCAAATAAGAAAGAGTGGTATCTCAACAACGGCTCATATACAACTGGCGTCATATACTCAAAGCCTCCCACCTATCCTGCACATTCTTATCCAAATAGCAGTGTCAAGCTGTAGTAAAGGTCCACGGGGTCTTTCCGTCTTGCCGCGGGTAGGAGGAATTTTCACCTCCACTACAATTTCACTGGATCCCTCTTTGAGACAGCTCCCATCTCGTTACGCCATTCATGCAGGTCGGTATTTAACCGACAAGGAATTTCGCTACCTTAGGACCGTTATAGTTACGGCCGCCGTTTACTCGGGCTTCGATCAAGAGCTTCGCTAATGCTAACCCCATCAATTAACCTTCGAGCACCGGGCAGGCGTCACACCCTATACATCCTCTTACGAGTTAGCAGAGTGCTGTGTTTTTGGTAAACAGTCGGGAGGGACTCTTTGTTGTAAGTTTCTTCGCTTTCGGAGTAAATCCTAATACGAAGCGAACCACACCTTATACCGAAGATACGGTGCTATTTTGCAGAGTTCCTTAAAGAGAGTTCTTCCACGCGCCTTAGAATACTCATCCCACCCACCTGTGTCGGTTTACGGTACGGGCAACATTAGCTAAACTTAGAAACTTTTCTTGGCTCGACGGCATCAGCAATTCTCCTCGCTGTCCGAAGACTTTGAAGAGCCTTTCAGTTCTCGGAGTATTGTTATACGGATTTGCCTATATAACCTCCTACGACCTTAGACTAGCACTTCCATCCGCTAGCTTGCTTAGCCCTAAGCGTCCTTCCATCGCACACTAATGTTGGTATTGGAATATTAACCAATTTGCCATCGTCTACCCCTTTCGGACTCGACTTAGGACCCGACTAACCCTACGATGACGAGCATCGCGTAGGAAACCTTGGGTTTACGGCGTTAATGATTCTCACATTAATTATCGCTACTCATGCCTGCATGCTCACTTCTATTCGCTCCAGCACTCCTTACCGGTATACCTTCGGCGCAAATAGAACGCTCTCCTACCACTTGATAAAATCAAGTCTACAGCTTCGGTACTTACTTTAGCCCCGTTATATTTTCCGCGCAAAATCACTAGACCAGTGAGCTATTACGCTTTCTTTAAAGGATGGCTGCTTCTAAGCCAACCTCCTGGTTGTTTAAGTAACTTCACATCGTTTTCCACTTAAGTAAGATTTAGGGACCTTAGCTGGTAGTCTGGGTTGTTTCCCTCTTGACGACGGATTTTATCACTCGCCGCCTGACTGCTGTGATTACATATAAGGTATTCGGAGTTTGATAGGGTTTGGTACATTGGTGTATGCCCTAGCCCATTCAGTGCTCTACCCCCTTATACTACGACACAACGCTATACCTAAATATATTTCGGAGAGAACCAGCTATCACGAAGTTTGATTGGCCTTTCACCCCTATCCACAAGTCATCCGGGGGCTTTTCAACGCCTATCGGTTCAGTCCTCCACTAGTTCTTACACTAGCTTCAACTTGCTCATGGATAGATCACTTCGTTTCGGGTCTGCAGCATCTGACTTAAGCGCCCTATTCAGACTCGCTTTCGCTACGGCTTCGCGTGTGCTTAACCTTGCCAGACACCACAACTCGCAGGCTCATTATGCAAAAGGCAGTCCATCACACTGTATTGCTACATAGTGCTCTGAATGATTGTAAGCAAATGGTTTCAGGTTCTATTTCACTCTGATCACCTCAGTTCTTTTCACCTTTCCCTCACGGTACTTGTGCACTATCGGTCTGGTAGTAGTATTTAGGGTTGGATCGTGGTCGACCCAGCTTCAGACAGGATTCCTCGTGTCCCGCCCTACTCAGGATACTGCTAGCTAAGGTTTGGTTTTCGTATACGGGACTATCACCCTCTATGGCTACACTTTCCAGAGTGTTCTACTAACCTTACCTATTGCACATTGCAGTCCTACAACCCCCAGTGCAAGCACTGGGTTTGCCCTCTTGCGCTTTCGCTCGCCGCTACTGACGCAATCTCTATTGATTTCTTTTCCTGTAGGTACTAAGATGTTTCAATTCCCTACGTTCGCTCCATTATGGTAGTATATATCTCTATATACTGGGTTGCCCCATTCGGAAATCTACGGATCAAAGCTTCTTGACAGCTCCCCGTAGCTTATCGCAGTCTAGTACGTCCTTCATCGCCTTTACCAGCCAAGGCATCCACCATTCGCTCTTAATAGCTTACCTTTTAAATTCATTCTAAAACGCATCACTTCCTTGTTAAAGTTTTTATGATAAGACTTTACTATCTTAAGACGGAAAGCATTTAAACACTTAATAAAACTAAAAATATTAGTCTAACTAAGTTGTGAGTTTAAAACTTGTCTTTAACTAAAAGCTAAAGAAAAGATAGTTAGGTTTTATCCTTTAACAAGTCCTGTAAAATTGTTTTTATTAAAACTTGCTTGTGACTCTTAACAATGATAATTCAAATAACATTAAATAATTAATCTAATATATAAAATATTCTATTATTTATTTAGCTTAGGTCTTAAAACCTAAAGGAAGTATATATAAAGAGTTTAAATAATTTAAAAACATAAGCAATAAAGTATTTTACTTTATTTACTGCTTTATTATTAGCTATATACTTGCTTTAAGTTTTAAAACTTTATTATATGATTGATAAACAAATCTTTTTTATGGTGGGCCTAACAAGACTTGAACTTGTGACCTCACCCTTATCAGGGGTGCACTCTAACCAGCTGAGCTATAGGCCCTTAATAAATGGTGGAGAATAGCGGGATCGAACCGCTGACCTCCTGCGTGCAAAGCAGGCGCTCTCCCAGCTGAGCTAATTCCCCAAAATTAGCTTTTCATCAATCTTTGAAATCTAAACAAGGATGATTGAGTCTATATATGAACTGATAGTTGTGAGACTTATCAGTTTGTACTCTAGAAAGGAGGTGATCCAACCGCAGGTTCTCCTACGGTTACCTTGTTACGACTTCACCCCAGTCGCTGATTCCACTGTGGACGGTAACTAGTTTAGTATTCCGGCTTCGAGTGAAATCAACTCCCATGGTGTGACGGGCGGTGAGTACAAGACCCGGGAACGTATTCACCGTAGCATGGCTGATCTACGATTACTAGCGATTCCGGCTTCATGCTCTCGAGTTGCAGAGAACAATCCGAACTGGGACATATTTTATAGATTTGCTCCACCTCGCGGTATTGCGTCTCATTGTATATGCCATTGTAGCACGTGTGTCGCCCTGGGCATAAGGGCCATGATGACTTGACGTCGTCCACACCTTCCTCCTCCTTACGAAGGCAGTCTATTTAGAGTGCTCGGCCGAACCGTTAGCAACTAAATACGTGGGTTGCGCTCGTTGCGGGACTTAACCCAACATCTCACGACACGAGCTGACGACAGCCGTGCAGCACCTGTCTCTAAGTTCTAGCAAGCTAGCACCCTCTTATCTCTAAAAGGTTCTTAGGATATCAAGCCCAGGTAAGGTTCTTCGCGTATCTTCGAATTAAACCACATGCTCCACCGCTTGTGCGGGTCCCCGTCTATTCCTTTGAGTTTTAATCTTGCGACCGTACTCCCCAGGCGGTACACTTAATGCGTTAGCTGCATTACTGAGATGACTAGCACCCCAACAACTAGTGTACATCGTTTAGGGCGTGGACTACCAGGGTATCTAATCCTGTTTGCTCCCCACGCTTTCGCGCCTTAGCGTCAGTTAAGTTCCAGCAGATCGCCTTCGCAATGGGTATTCTTGGTGATATCTACGGATTTTACCCCTACACCACCAATTCCATCTGCCTCTCCCTCACTCTAGACTACCAGTTTCCCAAGCAGTTCAACGGTTAAGCCGTTGGATTTCACAAGAGACTTGATAATCCGCCTACGCGCCCTTTACGCCCAGTGATTCCGAGTAACGCTTGCACCCTCCGTATTACCGCGGCTGCTGGCACGGAGTTAGCCGGTGCTTATTCCTTAGGTACCGTCAGAATTCTTCCCTAAGAAAAGGAGTTTACGCTCCGAAAAGTGTCATCCTCCACGCGGCGTTGCTGCGTCAGGGTTTCCCCCATTGCGCAATATTCCCTACTGCTGCCTCCCGTAGGAGTCTGGACCGTGTCTCAGTTCCAGTGTGACTGATCATCCTCTCAGACCAGTTAAGCGTCATAGCCTTGGTGAGCCATTACCTCACCAACTAGCTGATACTATATAGTCTCATCCTACACCGAAAAACTTTCCCTACTCAACTTGTGTTAAGCAGGAGTATAGAGTATTAGCAGTCGTTTCCAACTGTTGTCCTCTTGTGTAGGGCAGATTAACTATACCTTACTCACCCGTGCGCCACTAATCCACTTCTAGCAAGCTAAAAGCTTCATCGTTCGACTTGCATGTATTAGGCACGCCGCCAGCGTTCACTCTGAGCCAGGATCAAACTCTCCATAAAAAATATAGATAGTTTAATCTTTTTCTTCAAAGAAAAAGTATTTTAAAGATTAATAAAATAATCTTTAATTATTAATTGATAGATTTACATTATTAAGGTAAATCTCTGGCTCAATCGATCACTTATTTAGATTTCAAAGATTGACTATAAGATTTGATTAACAATATTAATAATTTAAAGAACAAATATAAAAAATTAAGATAAAAATCTTAAGTTTTTTAAGTCCCTTTTATTTGAAAAGGAAATGAAATTATAGCAGTAAAAGCTTAAAGTTTTATTAAATTGGGAT
>NZ_JAKMSW010000022.1:0-4995 GCF_025772845.1 Campylobacter sp. CNRCH_2014_2849
TACAACAAGATTAATTAGTTTTGTATCTTTAATAAGCGGAATTTTTGAAATAACCGTTTGAAAATCATCTATATTTAATTTTTGGAAATTATCATTTAGTATTGTTTTTTTACGATTTTGTGATAATTCATTTTGCAATTTATCTAAAATTTTTCCTATATTTTCATAAGTAAAATCTAAATTAACAGAAGAATTAGATTCCATAATAACTTCAGAATTTTTAATATTATTATCCTCTATAAAACTATAATCTATTTTTGTTTCAATAAGTTCTTTAATGTTTTCTTTTGCCTTAAAATCTAAACCATCTATTTTTCCTCTAGGTTTTAGCTCTATTTCATCCATCTGTGTGTGTTTTTCTATTTCTTTTATTTCTTTTGCTTGCTTTAAAGTTTCTTGTTTAATCTCTTTTGAATCAACAAAACGCAACTCAATAAGACCTAACTTTAGAACATCGCCTTTGTTGATAATAATTTCATAACCATCTTCCAATCTAGAAAAAGAATTATTATAAAAAATATCACTGCATTCTATAGGCGTCATAGTAAAAAAACCTTCTTCAAAAGTAATCTTCATATGTTTTTCTTTAACAGAATTATTTTTATCTTGTATCCAAAATAAACATTCTGGACTTGATCCAACAAGTCCACCAGTTTCATCAAATACACAAGCTACTGTTTTTGTAATATTTTCATCAATATTTTCAATTATCAATCCTATGGTTTCTTTATCTATCATTTTGAGCCTTTGTTATATTTTCTACTATTTTAAAATCACTTAATATCATAATTATATTATTAATATCTGAGTTGTTATTATTAAGTTTGAAATCAAAATACATTTTTTTATTGTCATTAAATAAAACACTGTAAGATGAATTTGAATTTTTACTTTCCTGTAATAATTTATACCAAGCCCATTCTCCTTTATATGATTTTGTGTAATTTATATTAGCATCTAAATAAGAATACGCAGTGAAATCAAAACTAGTTCCATTGTTAAATTCATCAGTTATAACATCTAATTTTGTATGCAATGTGTGATCATATATAATAGAAGTATCATTATACTGAACTTTTACAAAAGAAAAATCGGCACTTAAGTCAAGACTTTGTAAAGTAAAGCGCACTCTCATTACATCATTTGCATTTAGCATTAACTCTGATAAATTACCAGCCTTAGTAATAAAATCCAAAAATTCTTTGGAAAAAGTTAATCTTGAGCTAAATTTAGAATTAATAGAGTAAACATTTTTTCTTTTAATTAGAACATTTGTTAAATATTTTTCATAAAACTTATTTAAAATTCCATTTTTACCAAAGAAATTTTTAAAAGAATCTATACTTAAATCTTGTGAACTTAATAAATTAAAAGGATAAAAAGGAGCTATATCATTAACAAATGGTGCATAAACCTCATTCAACCAAACAGTATTAAACAAAGAAACTCCATGGTTTTCTATAATATTCCAAGCATACAAAGAAAGAGTTGCATAATATTTTTCCAATTCACTTGGTAAATTTTTAATATTTTGTTCAAGAGAACTAAATGGGTCGCTAGAATCTTTACTATCGCTTAAAGCGTATTTTATTTTTTCCTCAATAGTTTGCGAGTTATTTGTTGTAAAGTCAGTTATTTTTTTATGAATATTAGACAAATCTGTATTTATTAATTCCATGGTTTTTTGATGACTTCCAACATCTAAACCTACAGCAGTAGCACCCGTATTTAAAATAGAATTTTGTTCTATAATTTTATGATAAGCATCAAACGAACTGGTAATCCCCATAAAACTTGTCTTTATTTCAGCAGCATTAACACCGAGATTATATGCTTGAGTTAGTAAAGTAGCATCGTTAAGATTGGTATTTACACTAACAATTTTTATAAAATTCATTAAAGGATTTTCTTTTTTAGATAGTATATTAAGTTCATTTAGCATAGAACTTTTGGAAATAAACTTTTTTGGTGCAAGTGAATTTAAAATTTCTTGCCATTTATTTTGATATTGCGTTAAATAAATTTTAATAATTCCCATTGCCATATTGCTTCTATTTTCAGAATTTGACAAATCATTTAAAATCCACGAATCAATCTCAATGGCTTTATCTATTTTTACATTTAACGTTTGCAAAAAGTCAGCCATACCTTTTTTTGTGTAAATTTCTTCAATACTATCAATTTTAATAGACTCTGAGAAAACATTATTAGCAGCAAATCCTAATTCATTTTTAAAATTATATACTTTATTGTTTTTATCTAGAATGATAAAGTTAAGTAAAGTATATATTCTTTGAATTTTTGCTACATTATATAGTTTTTCAATAGATAGTTTAACCGAAATATCATCTTGCTGAGAAGTGCTTAAGTCAATCTTTTGAAGTTCATCGATACCAGATAGAAAATTTTCTTTAGAAATTTTATATTTTTCTAAAAAATTCCAATTTTCATTAATCCATATTTTTAATAAATCTTTATCAAGATATTTTTGCTCAAACAATGATTTATATACATATAAAGTTTTAATTAAGTTATCATAATTATCATCAGTTTGTAATATTATTTCCATTTCTTTTAATAGGGTATTTTTCAACACATCTTCACTAATTTTATAATATAAATTTTGTGCTTTTTTAAAGCCTTTATATGTTATGTTTAAGCTAAAATATTCAAACAAACTTGCCTTTTCGATTAATTGTGGATATACACTTAGTATATTTCTTAAATCAACTAATAATTTTGCTTTCTCTTCTATACTCATCATGGGGTAATCTTGCATATTTTTCAACAAAAATGAAAGATCAGTATAAACACTTTGAGATATTTTCTTTTCTTGCTCACTTTTAAGAATAAAATAAGATGAAATAAAATAAGTCATACAACTCAAAAATATAGTTAAACCCACAAGCGATATCTTTTTGTAAAAACTTTTAATTCTACTTAGCGATGAATCTTTAAAGACAATATCTTCAAGCAAAGACTGAACAAAATAACTTTGCTTGCTAAAAGACTGTTTTACTTGAGCTAATGGTTTTTTTATATTATACTTTTCACAAATTGTATCAAGCATAAAATTTCTTGGCACATTTTCTTGATAAGCACTTACATAATATACCCCTCTTAAAACTGAACTATTTTTTAAAATATTTTCATTTTGGAGTTGCACGATAAAGTCTTTGCTCAATACAAATAAATTATCCAACTGCTTTAAAAATAAATAAATTTTATTTTTTTCCTCTATAGTGTATATAGAAGAATTTTTATCAACAAAACGTAAAAACAAAGATTTGCTTATCTCTTCAAAAGACTTTTGAATATCTTCTTCTTTAAAATGTTCTGCAAAACTTACACCAAAAGCTTTTTTTTGAATTTTTTCATTGAAAATATCAAAAAATTCTCTCATACCTTCTATCAAATCTAATTTTGAAAAAACAACATAAATAGGTAATTGTACACCTAAAATTTTTTCACACTCATGCACTCTTTTTGTTAAATAACGAATTAAATTATTAGAATATTCTTTTGTGTTTTCCAAAAACAATCGAGTATCAATTATTAAAATAATGCCATTTAATTTACTATGAAAATAATTCTTATTTAAAAATTTTAAAAAATTTTGCCAAATGCTCTTTTTAATTAAAAAGTCTCTATTTTTCTCTATATCATCTTCGGGTAACTCATCGCTACTATTAGGATGAAAAAAATCTTCTTGAGAAAAATAATTTCCTTCAGTATCAAGCAAAGCGCCTTTCTTGGAAACATATAAGCTAAAATTATTGGTAGACTTATGCATCTTTTTATATGATTCTAAACTATCACTTAAAGGATATTCTATATCAGAATAATTTATAAAAGTACTTTTACCAGCACCTTCATTTCCCACAATAACAACAAGAGGCAAATTTTTAGTGTTGATATCTTTTTTCCATGTTTGTTTGGCATCTTTTAATGCGATAAAGAAATTTCTTTTTGCTTTGTATAAAAATTCATTAGATTCTTTTTTAATTTCTTTAAGTCTTATTCTTTTGTCATCCTTAAAAGATTTTATAAAATTACTTAAAGGCTTTAAAAGAAAAAACAAAAAAATACAACACCAAAATATAAAAATTATCCCAAATCTTAAATAAGAATTACTAAAAACATAAATTTCATTAAACGCAAATAAAGAACCATAAGCCCAAAAAAATAAACTTAAGACAACTAAAATAATAAGTATTAATGTGATTACAAAAATCCTAGATTTTAAAATTTGCATTATTTTTTGAAACATAATTTTTCCTAATATAAATTCAAATAATTTTTATTTCTATTTATTAATTTTATATTATTTTTACTTATTTTGTATTAAAATATTAAAAGCTTTTAATATAAATATAAAGTTAAAATTATAATCATAAGGAAAAACATGGCACAACCAGCATATATCAAAATCGAAGGTTCAACACAAGGACTTATTTCAAGTGGTGCTTCTACAGAAGCAAGTATAGGAAATCGCTATCAAGCAGGACACGAAGACGAGATTATGGCTCAAGAAATTTCTCATATTGTAACAGTTCCAGTTGATCAACAAAGTGGACAACCATCAGGACAAAGAGTTCATAAGCCTTTTACTTTCACTTGCTCTCTAAATAAAGCAGTTCCTCTACTTTACAATGCACTTACAAAAGGTGAAAGACTTCCGAGTGTTGAAGTTCATTGGTTTAGAACATCAACAAGTGGTGGACAAGAACATTTTTTTACAACTAAATTAGAAGATGCTATCATTACAGATATTACCTTAGTAATGCCAAATGCTCAAGAAGCAAACAATCATGACAAAACAGAGCTTTTTAAGGTATCCTTAAATTACAGAAAAGTTATTTGGGAGCATACAGCGGCTGGAACAAGCGGAAGTGATGATTGGAGAGAAGCAAATTCGTAACACAATAAGCTCATTGTTAAACAATGAGCTTTATATGCTATTTAATATCCTTATCACTTTCATTAAAAATAATC
>NZ_JAKMSW010000023.1:0-4857 GCF_025772845.1 Campylobacter sp. CNRCH_2014_2849
CTTACAGGCTCAAGTGAAATTCCTAACAATCCTTTTTACTTTGGAGAATTAAATCAAGATAATGCCATAAAACAAGATACACCTAGTTATTATTTTTCTCCTAAAGATGAAGATAGTGGCAAAGGAAAACTTAGCATCTTTTATAAAAATGATGAACTTTGCTTGCTTAATTATTCTATTATAGAAAATTCTTTAAATATCAAATTAGAATGTTTAAGCAAGCAAAGCTTAGAGTATAAAGATTTGATTTCAAACACTCTAAAAGAACAAAAAACCATACAAATAAATAAAAAACAAGCTATAGCTAAACTTCATGCCCTTTTAGAAAATCAAAACCTAGAATGTATCCATGGGGGTAAAGTCATACTTCAATCAAACAAAGGAAAAACTTTTAAAGATGGTGGTGTGCCTATTATGCTAGAAAGTGATTTACTTAATTCTAGCATAAGTGGCTGTCCTAATACCATTGCAAATGTAAGCTATCCTTGCACTAAGGTAGTAGATGTTAAAGGCTCTTTATCTCAAAAGAAAGTTAATAATGAATACGTAATCTTACAAGAACTCATCTCAGCTTGTATTAGTGATAAAGGCTTTCCTTTAAAAGTAAGCTTTGTACCTACTAAGTTTAAATTTGATCATAGTTTTAATCCTAAGGAAGGCTTAGCAAAGCAAAGCAAAAGCCAAACAAAGCTAAAAGAGCCTATAATAAGACTTCATTATAAAAGTGATAGATTTCAAAAAGATAACCTACCTATCTATAATCTTTTGATCAATAATGAAAAAAAAGAACAAAATAAAGCTTTAAGTGAATTAAATATAGATCAAAAAGATTTAAAAGATATAGAAGATGTTAATATTCTTAATCAATTCAAACAAGACTTTAGTAAAGATTATGAATTTAAAGAATTAAATTTTAGTTTTGATACTAATTTAATCAAACTTTATTTTATTATCCCAAAAAATATTGCTAAAGTTTATAAAAGTGCTTATAAAGAATTTGAATATAAAGATTTGGGAGCAGGGTATTTTACACAGCTACATGAGTATGATAAAATCATCAAAAATTCCCTAGAAGATAATAAAGAATTAAACGAATATCATTTTAGTTTTTTAGCTCCTGCTAAAATGCAAAATTTAAAATTTCAAATCGCAAATGGACTAGATGAGATCTTAGAAGATGAAGATAGAAAACAAGAGCTTTATGTTTGTAAATTTGTAGTAGTGAATGGGATTAAAATATGAAAATAAAAGATTTCACCTTAATTACATCAAATCATAATTTGGAAATTGAGTTAAAAAATCTTACCGAAAATGCTAATAAAATTATTTTTATATGTGGTGATTTTGATGGATATAAAGAAGCTAAGAATTCTTTGTATAAGACACTACATACTATTGAATATAAATTTAAAATTAACAAGAAAAAAACTTTTAAAATCATACATTTAAATCAAGCTAATAAAGATGAAATCACAAAAGAACAAAAATTTAGTTCTGATAAAAATTTATCTAGTATTAAAAAAATTATCTTTAATAATTTAAATTTTTTAAATGATGTAATCAATCAAAACAAAAATAAAACGCTCAATAAAATTATTGATGAGAGTAATGAAGAAAATATTGAAAATTTTTTAAAAGGAGTTCAAAAAGAATTAAATACATTATTAAAAAATACCAAAGAATCTGATTATTTTGAGCAAGAGATTAAACCAAAGATACAACTTACCCTAGATACACTTTTTAATACATTTTTAAAAAATATTACTCAATCTAATGATGATGAATATAAGCAAATTATTAGAGCTATAGCAAAATTTTTTATTAATATATTAGATTCTGTAACCAATCTTAAAAAACCTATCTCTTTAGTCAAAAAAAATCCTTATGTTTTTGTTGTAAATACATTATTTGAAGCTTATAATTCTTCTTCTGACTATCAAGAGCATAAGGAACAAAAATATTATTATGATTTTGCTTATCCACTTTTAGAGCTTATTACTAGTAAGCTTTATCCTATTATCGCTTTGTGCAATGAAGAAATTTTATCTGATGTATTGATTATAGATGATAAAGTATTATTAGATTTTTCATCTTATTCTAATGCACCTTCTATTAGTCTTTATAAAAATAGTTTTTATAAAGTTATTTTAGATGAAGAATTTCAAGGTATTTTTGATCATTTTTTAGAAAATAATCCAAAAATTGAAAATGAAAAGTTAGATAATACGCTTTTGATTAATTCTAGTTTAAAAAATTTTGATACAACATTAAAAAAAGCAATCAATTCAAATATCTCTGAACTTAATCATTTCTTTTATGCAGAATATCCTGATTTAAATTCTTCCATACTAGTAGAAATGATACTAGATAAAAAAAATACTGATCAAATCAATACAACAAAAATGGGTAAAAATTATTTGTTTATTACTAATCCACCACAGCTTAACAATGCAGCACTTTGTGAAGATTTGTATCAAAAAAAATTAGGAGCAATAATAAAAAATCGTCCTAAAGCTCTTACAAAAAATGAAAAACTTGGATTAAAAGAACAATTTCCTAGTAAAAGAGATTATGGCTCTTATTTTATAGAAAGAGATGTTAAAAAGGAAGATGATTTTGTATTGCAGCTTTGTCCTTTTGTGAAACTTGATGGACAGATTTATCAAAAATATAAAAGGTATTTTAATTTTTATAATCAACCATATTCTTGGATGAAACTTTATTTATTGGAATATATAAACGAACGATTGGAATATGAAAAAGTTGAGCAAGATTTTGCTTATATTGATAGCTTTTTTAAATTACCCAAAGAACTGGAAGAAATTAGCGAAAAAGAAAAAGAAAAAGTAAAAGAATATATCGGGCTTTTTAATAATTATTTAGATAATATCAATTCTGATTATGATCAAATGCAATTTTTTCTTGAGTTAGAGTCATCAATATCCAAAACATATGAAAATGTAGATTTTAAGAAATACTCACCTTTAACGGTTGTTTTATTGACTTTAACTTTGTATGTTTTACAAAAAGACTTAGCTTCTACACAAGAATATTCTCTTGGTGTTAAAAATATTGTAATTCCAAATCCAGATTATGGTGATAAAGAAATTTCACTTAATTACCAAAAGATTAAAATACCAAATTATTTTAATGAGTATATTTCATTTATCCCTGATGATATTTATTTTTATGATAATGATAAAAAAATTTACATCTTTTTATCTAAAGAATTAAATAAAAATAAAAAAGAAGATGAAGTTATCTATTTAGATGAATTAGCTAAAGCTATGTTTGAAAATGATTTTGAAGAAGATGATCAAACTTATGTGAATTTTTTAAAAACCTTAAATGAAAGCTTTGATGAGGAAATTGAATTTAAAGAAAATACACAAACAGATAAAACTCTTCCTTTGAAAAAAGATTTAGATAAAAGTATTCAAGAAATTATGCTTGATAATGAACTTGCAAAATTATCTATAGATATCACTTTTTTTAATATCATTAAGCAACTTTTTCCTTTTGCAGAATTTTTTATGAGCCAGCCTGATTTTTTTAAAAAAATGATTTTATTTTTTATAAATTCAAGCTTTGATAAAAAGCATTATGGCAATAAATTATTTTCTAGTTTTAAAGCACATTTTTTTAAAGAACTAGGGATATTTTATGCACTTAATCCTAAAGGACATTTTATAAAAATTAATCCAAAAAGTAAAAAGCCACTCAATAAGCTTTTTTTATATCAAATAGGAACAAATTATTATTATTTTAATCAATTAGAATATGCAAGCGAGTTAAAAAAGTCAAAGAGTTTTTCAAGATTGGATAAAGCTAAGCAAATTCATTTGATATCAAAAGTAAAAAAACAATTAGCTATCGATTTTTCTATTAAAGTAAGTAAAAATTTAAGTATAGATGTGTTAAAAAATTTAGCAGGATCTTTTATCGATACACTTTTGCCTACAAATTATGAAAGATTAAAAATTTTATATGAAAAACTAATGTATGAAAAATTTACTTACAATTATGATTTTCCTTTAGCTGTAAAAAAAGAAGAATACTTAACCTATCCTTTATTGATAAATTCTAGATTTATGAGTTTTGATTTATCTGAGTTTATTTTTGGTTCTTTATTATGCACAGGTGGGCTTAATTATTATCCTAGTATTGCTTGTGCTACGACTTCAAGCAAAGCTAGGGAATTTGCCTTAAAAAGACTTTTATCTTATATTATTTTAGATGAGAAAAGAAGTGCTTTTAAGGAAGATAAAATCAATGAGGGCAAATACATCTTAAATGATATGGAATTTTTTGAAGAAAACAATATAGAACTTAGAAAATGTAATATATATAAGCTAGAGCATTTTCAAAGAAAAGAAGAGTATAAAACACAACACCCAGTGATAAAACAACACCCTATCTTAGCTTATAATGATACTATACAAATTTTATATGAATATGCAAATGGTATTTATAATACTACTCAAGATGAAAAGGGTAGGTTCATAGAAGATAGACAAAAAGCAAGAAGATTAATGGAAAATTTAGAAGCTATAGGACAGCATAATTTAGAAGTGATGTATAAGGGGGTAAATAATAAAGATGTTGATAATGAAAGAAATAGAAGAAAAGATAAAGAAGATTTTAATGATATTAATAAAATACAAGATTATTCCAACAAATTCATAGGCAGACTAGCCACTACTATAATCATGGAAGATGGTTTGTATATAGGATGAAAGGATAAAAATGAGTGGTAATAAAGATATTTACGAGATTTATACTTCTAATGGACTTATATTAGAAGTTGATAAAAATACAAATCAAATTATATTTGATAAAAGAAAAGATGGGCGTGAA
>NZ_JAKMSW010000024.1:0-4824 GCF_025772845.1 Campylobacter sp. CNRCH_2014_2849
AAGTAAAATCTGTCGTTGCTTCTAATTTATAAAGTTCATCATAAATACTTTGACAATCAATGATGCTTTTATTTTCACAAAATAAATAAATACTTTTTTTATCTTTATGAATAAAATATAAAAAGTCTTTACCTATCATAATTTTCCTAAATAATACCTATTTTAGCTTTTCCATTAAAATACAAAGCTTGTGATATTTTACAAACTCCACCTAAATATTGCTCATCCCAAATTTGATCTTTTATTTTATAACTTTTTGAATTATATCCGTATATTTTTGTTATATTATTAATATTTTCAAGACATTTCATATCTTTATAAACCACAATAAAAATTCTAAATTCTCCAATGGCAATTTTATGAGCTAAATTTTCTTGATTATTAATAAAGGAACTATCTTTTCTGTATTTATTAAAATCATTTTTATCAAGAATTAAAATATATTTTTCTTTTTCATGTGCCTTTAAAATAAAATCTATGATTTTTATTTGACTAATGGTAGGAGCTTTATAGCTTGTATAATAATTATCTCCAACCTCTTCTAAAATACCATTTGTTTCTTGCATTATAGTGGCTATTAATGAAAGAAAATATTCAAAATGATTGATTTTTTTTGGAGAGCTTCTTAAAAGCCCAAGAGGTCCATTTTTAAGAGCGAAATTTTTATTATTAATAGCATTATTTTTTAACACAAAAGTTTCTGTATATATTTGAATATTTTTCATAAAATGATTAAGATACTCTATACATTCACTAAAACTTTTATCTTTGACTTTGTTATGGTTAGCATCTAATTCTAAAAGATAGGAGTAGAAGTAAAGAGTTTGAGTTAGGGGGATGGAGTGAGAATCTTTACCCGTATAGATAGGCAGTCTATTGTGTGAGCCATATTGAGCAGAAGCGATGATATTTATACCACCGCTGTCATAGACACAATATACTTTTTGAGGATTTAAGACTTGCTCCATAATATTTTTATCTAATAATGCTGCCAAAGCCCGCATTAGCATATTATCAATCTCATCAATAGCAGGAGAATTAAAAGTATAGACTTGCGATGCCATAAATTTGATTGCATTAAATTGTGTATTTAAGCTCCTATCAATAGTATCGCAAAATTGCATTGCTATAACTGCTAAATATCCGCCTAAAGAATGCCCTATAAAAATAATATTATTTGAATCTACTTTGTTTAAAATAGGTGCTATGTCTAATAAAAATTGCTTTAAAGCATTAAGTTGAAAATCGCCCTTACCAAAGGTAAGCCCTATATCCGCCAAAGTATCCATACTCCAAAGTCCCTCTGTCCCCCTAAACCCTACTACAAACTTATCTTTTTCTTTATCATAAAACAAAGTAGCACTAAAGCCAGAAGCCGTATTTGGTTGGTGGAATTTAATCTCATATTTTTTAGCAAAGTTTTTAGCTTAAATCTCCCCAAATTCTCCATTAAGTGTCGGATATAGTGCAATGGAATCATCATAAATAAAATAATCTTTATATTTTTTAGATAAGGTCTTTGTATATTCTAAATTTTCTATATTGTCTTTATCTTTAGGGAATCTATTTTGCCCTATTTTATAACTATCCATTTCTCGCTCATCGTTATTGATATACATAAAGTTAAAATAACTTGCTTGAGCCAACTCGGCATAGTCTCTTAGATTGTTGATTAATTCTTTCATTTAGTCTCCTAAAGTTAATTTAGCACCAAAAACAGAGCAAATGCCAAAGGGTAATATAAAAACAATATTAAAAAATTCCTTAAATATTTTTTAATTCTTGTTATTCCAAAAAGCCATAGATTGGCTATCATTAGTGGAAAGACTATCCAACCAAGCATTATAAAAAACTCCTCAACCCTATTTGGATTATGTCCAACAATAGGAGATATAAACCAACCTACAACACATAATATAATCCAACAAATATAAAGTATTTTTAGAATCCGCATTCTGTTTCCCTAAACCACACCACGAAACCATCTTTGTATGTATCATAGAACAAAGCAGCAGAAAAGCTTGACTCTGTATTTGTTTGATGGATTAATAAATCATATCTATCTAAGAATTGTTTGGCTTGGAGTGGGGAGAAGTCGCCATCGAGCTTGCTGATAGTAATTTCTTTTTGTTCTTTATCTAACTGAACAAATTCAACAACTCTATGATTTTTATAGTTTGTATTCAAAATATCCGTAATGTAAATTTCTTGAATTTTAGGTTTATTGTCAGCGTCTCTAATTTCATTGCCTTGCCTATCTTGCATTACAAGAAAGTGAGATTTACTTTGCTGTTCTAAAAAATAGTGAAAATATCCATAGCTAGCCCATGCTAACTCAGCGTTATCTCGTAGTTTTTCAACTATCTCTTTATTTGTCATTTTGCCTCCTTAAAATTACAGATAAACTTATTATCTTTAAAACATTCTGGCATCTCTTTAATATAGATATTACCACAGGTAATATAATTATTCCACATAACTCTAAAATCCATATTGCCTTCATTGCCTAATATCATAGGTCTCCAATCATACCAAATTGAGCCTGATTCATTGATTTCTATTATATTTTTTTCCAAATCCATTTTAATATTTAACTGAGCTTTTATTCTCTCAGTATCATATCTAAATCGTGCAATATAATTATTATTCTCAAGTTTTAAATTATTTTGTAAATCACTAGGATTAACTCCAAATAATTTTAATGCTTTCTCTGTTCTTTTTTTTAGAAGGCGGTGTAATATCTAACTCACATATTTTCTTAAACTTCCAATAACTTGGTTGTAATTCATAAGGAGTATAATAAAGCGGGATTCCAAGTAGATAAATTCCAAATAATGTAATAAATACTAAGATAATCTTTTTAGGTGCAAGAAACTTTTTCATTATTTGACTTCCTTAGGCTCTATTCCTCTAATGGCTAAAATATAATTGATATAGCCATATTCACTTGTATAGATTTTTTCTTTAGTTTTACTATCAATTTGTTTTCTTTTTTCTCCAAACAAAGTAGCACTAAAGCCACTTGTAGTGTTAGGCTGATGAAATTGAACCTCATATCTTTGAATGAAATTTTTAGTCTGTAATTCTCCAAATTCTCCATTTAGTTTATCAAAATTTGTCTTTTCATCAAAGAAATTTAATATTTTTGATTGCCAATCATTATCTTGTCTTAAATCAATCAATACTTTTTTATCTTTATATTTTTGACTGACAACATGTTCTAAATTTACTTTTATTTCTCTATAACCTCTAAGAGAATTTTCTTCTTGAATTTTTTCTTGATTAGAATCTAACTCAAATATATTTCTAGTATTTAAAAAATCAAAATTAAAATAGCTAGCTTGTGCAAGTTCTGCATAATCTTTTAAATTATTGATTTGAGTTTTCATTTTTATTTCTTTTAATTAAATAAATTATTGCAAATATTACAATATGTATCACAATAATAATTAAGTACAACTTAAAATTACTATTATTTCTATTAATCAATAGTAGCAACAAATAGCAACAAATAGCAACAAATAGCAACAAATAGCAACAAATAGCAACAAATAGCAACAAATATATTTTTTGTTTTTCTTGCTTTTTTATAAATCAAATAATAAAAATAAGGCAATAATGGAAAAAGATAAAGTATAACAAGAAAAAAGAACATTTTAGTAAAAGTTGCATCATATGCCATATAATAACCTAAAATAGCCCCAAATCCCCAAATTATAATCCAAATAATATATAGATTTTTTAGTATTATCACACTACTTCCTTTTTTTGTTGAAATTTAAATTATTATTAAAAAATCAAAAAAACCAATCTATACAAGTTTAGCGTAATTTTTGAGATTGTTAATTTGAGCTTTATTACTCATTTTTTAAATCCATATAGAAAATAAAAAGATATAAAAAAATGTATAAAAAAATACAAAATAATAAAGAAAAATAATAAGAAAGTTCTTTTCTAAATTTAATAGATATTATTAAAAATAATATTGTATAAATGCCTAATATTATTACATAATTAAAAAATCCCCCCAAGATAAAGAAAAATAAAGAAAAATAAAGAAAAATAAAGAAAAATAAAGAAAAATAAAGAAAAATAAAGAAAAATATTTTTGGATTTAATAGTTTCTTGTAGTGTTAAATATGATATGTAAGGTAACAATGGATAAGAATATATAAAAAATGCAATCTTTAACATATCACCAAAAAATTCTATATCACTAAAATAAGCATATAAAGAACTAAACAAAAAAATAATTCCCCAAAACATCCCCCAAGCAATGTATATTTTTTTTAATAAACCCATTTATTTTCCTTTTTATATTTTTAATAAAATTATCCTACTTTTTAAAAATCAAAATATAATTACACTAGGAACCATTCCAGCCATAAATACCAAGAACATTAAAAGTAACATATTCCAACATCGCATAACTAGCATCTGCTATATCAGCATAGTCTTTGATTTGAGAGATAAGTTCTTTAGGGTTCATTAATATCTTTCCAAATTATATTTTTCATCACTTTTTATAAATTTACCATTAGTAAAATAATGAAAAGATCCCCCGCCAACACCTGTGTATCTTGTACTGGAAAAACTAAATCCTCTTCCTTCATCTCCAAACAATCCATAGCTTTTTTTACTATACATAAATCTAGTAGAAAAAACAACAGGATATTTTTTACCCTCACACACATAATAAGTTGTCATACCCAAATAAGGTCTTAATTTTTTATAGTTTTCTTCACCCATATATGCTTTAAATTGATCTTCATAGTATGCAAATTCGGGTTTATCATCGAAATTAAAATTAGATTCGCCTATTTT
>NZ_JAKMSW010000025.1:0-3803 GCF_025772845.1 Campylobacter sp. CNRCH_2014_2849
ATTACTAAATAAAGCACCAAGATTAAAGCAAGAATTTTTGTGTCCTAACTCACAAGCTTTTTTATGGTATTTTATTGATTGAGCATAACTTTGTGGCACACCCAATCCTTTGTGATATAAATCACCAAGTCCATAACAGGCTGCCTCTTGTCCTAAATCACAACCTTTTTTAAAATATTTTGATGCTTGATAGAAATCTAAATTTTCATATGCCTCAAAACCTAATTTAAAATAATCTTTTGCGTATGAATTACAAAAAAATACACATAATGCAAAAAGCATAAACATTCTTTTCATAAATCGAAAATCCTTTTTAACAAAAAACTCAATAAAATATTAGATATTGTAATGTTATTTATTTAAATATTTTTTAAAAGATAAAATCATTTTTGTGGATTTCATAAAAAATGCTTGGAAAATCTAAAAAATATAAATTTTCACTAAAATTTTTTTCGCATAGAATTTTTTTGAACGATATTTCTTGAAAAAAATTTTAGTGATTCCAAGAAAAAAATTTCTAATTTTTTATTTTTTTTCATAAATGAAAAAAATCAGTCTTTAAAGTGCCATTTTATCGCACTTTTGACTTAAATTACGCCGGTAAAGGCGGTTATCCTGCATTATTTCTGGAATTCAACTTTTTTTATTACCTTTTTTATTTGAACTTTTCTAATTTTTTTTGAACATTTCTTTTTAATTTTTCTGTTACATTTTTAATTTTATTTTTGCTTTTTTTGTTTTAGATATAATCAAAAAAATAAAAAAGGAAATTAAAAAATTCTTTTAGCGCAAAAAACAAAAAAAGAATTATAAAAGTTTAAATATTGCACAACATTTATCTCTAAAAAAACTTGACTTTTTGAATAAAAATTTATTAAAATACTTCTCATAATATTAAACTAAAGCCGATTTATATTTACTATGGCTTTAGTTTGCCAAATGAGAGGTGATGTCATGTCACAAAATCATCATTCAACTGCTATATTTGTTGATCTAGAAAATCTCAGATTAGCTGTAATTGAAAAGTTTGCCAAAAAGAATAGAAAATTTTTTGATTATAGCAACGAACCTCAAAAACTAGTTGATTTTTGCAATGCTTGTGTTTTTGGAAGTACTCAAGATAGCGACTTACAAGATTTATATAGAATTTTCTTTTATACAGCAAAACCACTTGATGATCATCCTAATAAGCAAAAAATATCCAATTTTCTTAACAACCTAGAAAGTTTAAACCATACAGCATTAAGATTGGGGAAGCTTGTTAGACGAGGCAATCTGATAGTTCAAAAACGAGTAGATATGTTATTAGGTATCGATATGGCAGAAATTTCCATTAAACGCTTCGTTAAAAAAGTTGTTTTGTTGGGTTATGATTCTGATATGTCTCCTGCACTAAAACTAGCAAGAACTAGTGGAGTACAAACTGAAATTGTTATTTTTGATGATTTAAAACAAAACATCGAGTTAAGTTTAAAAAAACATTGCGATACTATAAAAGTAGTTAATTTGCAATCGATATACAATCAAATCGGCATTATTTAATTCTTAATTAGAGAATACCACATAAAAAATTTTATCGAAAAACAACGACATTTTAGAGTTATATCTAGCTAGTCTAGGAAACCACAATAACACTTTTTAGCAAAATACAATCATATTCTTTCAAAAATAGCCCTAAAATCGATTTTTTTATTTAAAACGATATTTCTATTAAGTTTTTAATTTAAATTGATTTTTACCCCCATTTATGAAAGAATAAGCACTATTTTCTATTATCTCTAACAAAACGCACCTTATAGGTGCTATGTTTTGTGTAAATGGGGTGCGGGGTTGTGAAGTTGCCTAGAGCAACGAACGAACAAAAACCCCGCCCTAGTCATACTAGTTCTTTTAAGTTAATTAAAATTTCAATAACAAGATAAATAATTTTTATTATCTGTTCTATTATTTTTAATTTAAAACTCATTATTTCCTTTCAAAAATTTATTTGGTTTTTCAAAAAACCAAAGTATCTAAATATGACTATCTAGGTTTATAAATTTTTTTCTTTTTCTTTTTCTTTTTTTAGATATATTTTCTCGCGCGCGTTTTTTTATATATTTTTATATATTTTTATATATTTTTATATATTTTTAGGGGGCTTTCAAACGCCTATATGATGGGAGCTATCGAAATATTAAAACGGGAAATTGTAGGTATTAAAACGGGAAATTGTAGGTATTAAAACGGGAAATTGTAGGTATTAAAACGGGAAATTGTAGGTATTAAAACGGGAAATTGTAGGTATTAAAACGGGAAATTTATAATTATCCGTTAAAATATGCTATAATAAAAAATCCGCCTTGAGTTTTTACTCTTGGCGGAAATCCACTTATCAAAGGCATTAGAATGAAACAACATTCTAAGCGTTTTGTAAGATTATACATCAATTTCAAGCTTTTTAAGCTTAAAATCGAAGTATTTTTTTAACAAAACGCAGGGGCTTAGCCCCTAAGCCTTTTTTGTGGATACAAAAAAGGGGAAAGATGAGCGATATTGTCAAATATCATAACGACTTTAATAAAATTCAACTGCCTAGCTTTACAGAACAAGAGCAAAATCTTTTATTTTTAATCTTTGCAAAAATAAAAGAAAAAGGGATAGAAAACGAAATACAACTCTATGCGGATGATTTTAAAATCAATGAAAGACTTTCTAACTCAAGGGACTATCTTACAGATAACATCAATAGTTTAAAATACAAATTCTTTAAAGCAAATTTCAAACAAATCCTAGAAACAGAAACAGAAGTTATACATAGATATGTTAATTTATTTGAAACTATGGAAATTCATTATGTTAAAAGAAACCCTTACGATGGCTATGACACAAGCACTTTATTTAATAGAATGGCATTAAAAATTAATCCCGATTTTTCTTATTTAGTCAATCAGCTAACAACCAACTTTACATCTTTTGAATTAGCCGAATTTGTAGCATTAAGTGGAAAATACACAAAAACTCTTTATCGCCTTTTAAAACAATATAGAACAACTGGAAAAGCTTATTTTGAGTGGGAAAATTTTTTAAGAATTCTAGAGATACCTGAAAAAATGAGAATGTGCGATATTGACAAAGATATTTTAAAACCTGCTATAAAAGAACTTACAGCGGAACGCACCTTGTTTGATCAGGTGCGTATCCCTTTTAAAAATTTAGCTTTTGAGAAAAAGAAAATCAAAGCTAGGGGGCGGGGTGGAAAAGTTGTCGGTATTGAATTTACATTCAAGCCTGAAAATATAGAAATACAAAAAATCGAAAATGAAGCAATAGAAAATGCAAGCGATGAAGAAAAAATCTTAATCATTTGCAAGAACTTGTGTCAATCAAAAATTAGATTTAAATACGAAGAAAAAATCTATCAAAGCAACTCTTTTGATTTTTACGATTTTACTTTTAACACAGTGGAGTTGCAAGAAGATGAATTTGGAAATTTACTACCACACAATACTAGAATTTTCAAATGCGACAACAAAGAGCAATTTTTAAAAATGATCAAAAAGTTTTCTAAAGCTATAGTATAACTTTATTGTTTAGCTTTAAAATTGAGTAAATTATAAATCACTAAAAAATTTACAAGCTTTTTCGTGTCCAAATTTACAAGCTTTTTCAAGATATTTTAATGCTTGGTCATAATTTTGTAAAACACCTAGTCCGTTGGCATATATCAAAGCAACATTGTTACAAGCCTCATTATCCCCTAACTCACAAGCTTTTTTATGGTATTTTAATGCTTGAACATAACTTCGTTGAACACCGTCACC
>NZ_JAKMSW010000026.1:0-3538 GCF_025772845.1 Campylobacter sp. CNRCH_2014_2849
CAGGGTATATAAAATCTTTTAAGTTTATAAAAAGGTTTTTTCATTTATATTCCTTGATATCCTAAAAATAGTTTTTGTGTCTTTTTCTGTTTCGTTTAAGGTTTTATTTTGAGTGTTAAGTTCTATCTCATTCATTTGTACATTCTTTTAGTTTAGATTGTAGGGTATTGAGCTGATTGATTTGTTTTTGATCGAGTCTGAGTTTTGGATAATTATTGTTTATATTTTCTATTTTCATTTTAAGATAATCATCTTTATAGGCAATAAATTTAATTTTTGAATTTATAAGATTGATATATCTATCAACTGCAATATTAATTTTTTCTATGCCATTTAGAATTGCTATGGTTTTGGGATTATTTAAATCACAAATAGGAGCTATTGAAAGTTCTCTTAGGTACATATTATTAGCAAACGCACCATCTAAGCCAATCAATAGATTAATATATGTTACAATTTCTATTATTTCAAAATCATTATCATTTTTTTTCAAAAAATCCTCTTCTAAACGAGTATTTAGAAAAAATAAAAAATCTTCAAAAACTTTAAATCTTTCCTTATCAAATAAAAAATAAGTTTTATGTCCTATAAAAGTTTTTTCATTATCTAAAAGATAAAGTATAATATCCATATTTATTCTTAAAACAATTCGACTAGCTTTTCTTGAAAGTTCCTCATCTTCATCTAGGAATGAATAAATAGTTAGAGTTTTCATATCTTCAATACTAGCTTGTATCATCTTAAGATTTTTAATAATCATTTGTGTAACTTTTTCTTGATTATAGTTTTCTTTGCTTAAATTCTTAGCATATTCTAATTCTTCCTTACCTTCGTTTTCACTCCATTTGATTAAAGCACTAAGATTTTCTCTTGCTTTATTTTCATTAGCTTCTTTAAATTGTAAAGCTTCTTGGATCAATTCATAAATACCAATAGCTAGGATAAAAACTAATACAATAAAAACTATAATAGAAATTCTTTTTGATATTTTAAGCAATTTTTTTACCTTTAAAGTTAGTATTATTTATTATAGCATTATTAGATACAATACTTTATATTACTAGGTGTATGACATTTTCTCAATCATTTCTTTACTCCATCCTTTAGGAAGATTTTTTATACTAGGATAATATGGTTTTAAAAGTTCAAAGAAAACTTCTTCGTGGTATCTACTTATTTGAAAATAGTATTTGCCTAGAGTAGAGGGGGTGTAAAACTCATCCTTTTGGTTGTTTTTTTTAGTGTATCGAATATTAGGTATTTTAATATAATTATATTTATATTTAATTCCAAATTTTATTTCATCATTGTATTTTAATCTGTCTATAGTTTTTGAATGCAAATTATTTGGAAAATAATCATCTAGATTAATCTCAAAAAACCCATTATAATTAAAACTATAATCAAAATAATCCACAAAATAACTACCTCTTTTTTCAAATCCCATGCCAAATATTTCTTTTTCGTATTTTCTAATTAATTCGTTATTTAAATCATTATAATTTATTTTTGTATCATCTATATAAGCTGCAGGGTTAAAAAGAGAATTGATTTCATTTTGAAGCATGCCTTGAGATAGTTTTAATATAAAACCACCCAAACTAAAAACAAAATAATCATAAAAATACTCATCATCAAAAGTAATCAAATAATCTTTACTTTTTCTATCTTGCCTAGCCAAATAATCTAACATAGTAAGCAATAAGGAATTTTTCTTAATTAAACGATTATTTTTAAAACCTTCTACTTGTCTTTGAGTGATTATTCCTAAATTACCCAATTCTTCATAAAATTCATCATCAAATGCATAAGGTTTTATGCCATTATCTTTATAAATTTGGTCTATATAATCTTGGATTATTCTTACATTTTCACTATGAATTTCTTTTACATAAGATAAGATTTGTTCTTGGTTTAGTATAGTTGTATTTTTTTCTATTTTACATTGATATTCTAGGTTTTTTGGGTTTGTTATATGATAATTGCCTCTAGTTGTTTTTATTTTTTTACCAAGAATAGTATCTTCAAAAAAAATCACTTCAGGTTTAACATAATTATCATTTTTTTCAGCTATCCATAGAAGATTTTTGATTTTCTTAACCTCTTCTTCTAAATTTTCAATACTTGTAGGTATATATTTTGGTAGGAGTTTGTTGCCTTTTTTATTAAATATGATTTTACCTAAATAAATGCCAAATTTGGGATTATATGTAATGTTGATTTTGTTTTCTAAATCAATATGGTTGAAAAAATACCAATAATTTTTTTCACTAGGGCATATATTATTAAAACATTTTATATTAGTATTTACACCTAAATAAAATACATTTGGTTCTTTTCTAGTTTGTAAAAATTGTTCGTGTTTTTTTGTATCTGGTTCCTTGTATCTCATCATAACTCCTTGATGATACTTTCTTCTATTGCTCTAGCTTCTGCTTCGCTTGGCTGAAAAAAATAAATATCTGGTGTTGTTTTATTTCCAAATTTTTGATCTGTTTTATTAAAATAAATATATTGATTGCTATAATAAATATAGTGTTGTAAGACATCATTATTTGGTTTTTTTGATGTATGTATGCGTGTCGTATTTCGTGTATAATAGTTTTAAACATTTCCTCTGTATTTTCTATATTGTTTATATTGATTTCAATAATAGTTTTGTCTTGATTATAAAAACCAAATAGGCTATTATCATTTGATGAGATAAATTCTGTTTTTATATTTAATTTAAATTGATTGTAGATTTCTTCAATTAATTTTTCCCAATACGCAATAGGATAATTTTTATTGGGATCATAGTTGTATTTTTGTGCTGTCTTTTTAATTGTATTTTCATAGTAAATTATATCTTGAAAATAATCCCCATATTTTATTTGTATATTCTTTGTTGATTTGACTTGAAAATATATTTTCGCTAAATCAAACCTATAATAAATATAAGCAATTTTTCCAGCAAGTTGAGGGTAGGTTTTAAAAAAGATATTATCATTTGTTTTGTTTTTATCTTGTAATTTACAACAAGTTTTTAAAAAATCTATAGCTTCTAATACGCTAAAAATATAATTTGTATAAATGATGTCTTTTGCTAAATTGCTGCTGTTTGTGTTATTCATACCCCCTAACACCCCTTCTCTTACACTATCATCATCTCCAACTCCCACTCTAAAGCTCATATCTATAATGATGTAATGATCTTCTAAATTAGGTATAGTTTTTTCACTGTTATAAGCAAATAAAACTATATAGTATTTATAATCTTGTATATCTTCTTTAGGCTCATTGCTTCTATTTATAGGTAAGCAAAAAGATAAAACATTATCTTCATAGCTTTCATTATAAATCAAATCATCATTTTCAAATAATACCTTAAGATTTTTTTCATCAATATAGCCATTACAATCATGTAATAATAAATTTAATTTTTCTTTGCTTTCACATTCTACAAAAGCCCATTTTAGTTTTTCATCGCTTTCTTTTTCTAGTTGTAAGCTTATATAAGTCCCTGGTGCAAAAGAGGTATTTAGATCTATATTATCGC
>NZ_JAKMSW010000027.1:0-2494 GCF_025772845.1 Campylobacter sp. CNRCH_2014_2849
GTAGAGAGAGTGGGTGGTGGATGTTGCTTTTCCTCCTAAAGAAGTTATGTTTATTATGAATAGTTTTTTTGTTTTGGTTATTTTTTTAATTGTTGTTAAAATTCCTGATGGTGCTAAATAATACAAAGGTCTTTCATTGATATCTTTTATTAAATATTCTAGTATAATATTTCTAGAAGTTTCATTTTTAATAATATCTTTTAAAAAGTCCAATTCTTCTAGCGTCTGCCATTTATGAAAATCATCTAAAATAACACTTTTTTCTTGCCAATCTCTAAAACCTGAAATTCTAGCTAAAAAATCTCCAAAATCATAAAGTCCTATATAACAATCTTTTAATATCCTTAAGATGTTCCATTAATCCTTTATCTCTCATTTTCTAGCCTTTTTAATTTACAAAGAAGAAGTAAAACAATATTTATTAGTTTTCTAACAAGAAAGATAATTGCTAATAAGTAAAGCACTACTAATAATCCATATTTGACAAAAAAATATCCACCAAAAAATATTATAATTAAAAGCATACTATCTGGAATAAGCAATAAATATACAAAAGTATCATATATCCAGTTTATAATCTTACTAGAAACTCCATATTTACTTTTGCAATTTTTGCATTTTATTTCTAATTTGCCTGAGAATATATTCCAAATATTTTGTAATTTATTGATTTTTGTTTTACAAACTTCACATTCTTTATAAATAGACATTTATTTTTCCTATATAATTTAAAAATTATCTTTAAAATTTAAATTATCTTCCGCATGCATTTAATCTTCCTTTAGCAATATTTATGAAATAATTATATCTTTTTGCTTTATATATTGTTGGGTATATCATTTCTTGAATTTCGGTTTTTAGTTTTGTTTTATATAATAAATTCATTTTTTTATAAGAATTAATCATATTTTCTAATAACTGTTCTTTTTGAGGTATAGAACACATAAAGTTTTTATCTAGGCTTGAAGCAAATGGGATTAAATTAAAAAGAAAATAATCAGCATTAAAGGCTATTTTCATAAGTGCATAAGTGTCAGGCAATGCATCTATTTTGTTAATAAAAATGATATATCTATCCATAATGCTTATAAAATTATTCATTTCGTTTAAATTGGTAGTGCTATTAGAAGCAAGATAAAAATAATTAAGATTAGTTTCACTTTTTCTTCCAAATATACTTACTTTATTTCTAAGAGCTACCAAATAAGCATTGTCTAAACCTAAAATTTGCATAAATTTAAAATCTTTTTTAAAATTATGCATATAATTTAATAATTCTTTTTGATTAAGTTTTAATTCTTGATTTAAGTTTTGTTCTACAAAAACTTTTTTAAATTCTTCTTCGTTGCTCCAGAATAATTTAGATATCTCTTTTCTAATTTGATTTTCTTTTTCATAATAATACTTATCCCAAAAGATAAGCTCTAAAGGGCGATAAGCTAAGCTTATAAAAATAATCAAAGCTATAAGTAAACCGCAGGGTATATAAAATTTTTTAAGTTTATAAAAAGGTTTTTTCATTTATATTCCTTGGTATTTTAAAAATAGTTTATAAAATTTTCTATAAAAATCATAATGATATTTTTTTATACTATTTATTGTATTACTAATATTTGGCATTCTAAAATTTTTAAAATATAGTATTTATTTTCAAAAAAATACTATATATTTACTCCGCTTTAATTTCTCCACCTTTAACAACAAGGCCCTTAGAATCTATCACTACTTCTACTCCACCTGCTTTAATGATAACACAATCTGGTTTAGCATTAATCAATGTTTCTCCTACTTGTATAGTTGCCTCACTATCAGCCTTTAGATAGTGAGTTGTTTTTGCATAGGTAGTGATATTATCAGCCACCATACTTGTATTTTTATCGCTTTCAAATCCCATGGATTCATTGCTTGTAAAAAGAATATTGTCTTTGCTTTTATAATCTATCTCTTTTTCGCTCAAGACTTGTATTTTATTGCTTGTATTTATATTGTAATAACCTTCTATAATTTCTTTTTTGTTTCCTTTAACATTTCTAGTTTCATCTTTATGTATAATGGTATTTTTGTTTGCGCATATTTCAGTGTCTTTATTTTCTCCTATATATTCACTTGAATTTTTAGCTACTCTTAACTTGTTGTCTACTCCTACATTTAAAGTGTTAGATAATCCAACTATGGTGTCTTTAGATAAACCTACATTTATTAGATACTCAGCACCAACATTGACATTTTTAGCTAAATCTATGGTTTGCGTATGAACTTTTTTAATTCTTTCATTATAAATCCCATCCACCATAGAATCTTTATCATTTAAAATTCTTTGAGTAAAGTTGTGCTGAACCAATTCATCATAGTCTCTTTCTGCTTTTAGATAGATTTGTTCTTTATCTTTTAAGTTGGATAAAGTTAGTTCATTGTATCCTTGTTCGTATACTCCTATAGTTTTAGAGCTAATGGAAGTTTTGTGATCATGGTGTGGCAACGATACAAGAGGATC
>NZ_JAKMSW010000028.1:0-2190 GCF_025772845.1 Campylobacter sp. CNRCH_2014_2849
ATAGAGAGAGCGGGCGGTGGATTTGTAAGTTTTATTACTTGTAAAGGAGTCAATTAAATTAAAAGTAAATTTTTTTACTTCTTCTCTAGAGTTTTCAATATTTTTTATGTTATCAAGTGTCATTCCTAAATCCATAATGGTGGAGATGATAATTGTTAAATCAGCCATTCTATCTATTCCTAAATTAGCTATAGCTTTGCTTACGCTTTTTTCTTCATCCCAAACCAAAATAAAATTGATAATATCGCCAGTAATAGGAATTTTTTGCAAATTAATCCGCAAGAATTGAAAGTTTCTAAAATAGTATTTCCATAATCTAAAATAGGTTCTATTTCATTCCAAGCTTGTCTAATCTCTTCGGGTATTATTAAGTCATCTTTATCTGACATATTTATTCCTTATATTTTAAAGCTTCTTTTGTAAGCATTAAAGTTTTTTTTGTTTGATTGTAAATTGCAATGAGTTTTAAAATCTCACTCGTTCTTTTTGGAAAAATTTGAATAAAATCATCTTTAAAATCAAATTTTCTTTTTAGATTGGTGTTAAAATAAGTAAACGCATCGCTTTGAAAAAACCGCCCCATTAAAATAATATATTCTTTTCTTTTGATTATTTTTTTATATTTTTGTTCATTTAATGGTAAATCAATATTTAAGCTTGATATTGCTTTATCGTAAGTAATTAAAGCATTTTGCAAAAGCACGAGCTTATCTTCTTTATTTGAAATTTTATTCATTGTTTTTAAAAGTGTTTCTAAAAGTTTTAATGCTTCATTTTTATCATAAGCAAGAGCTAATCTTTGTGGATAATTTTTAGCTTCATTTATAAGTAAATTTGTATTATAAAGAAAGATTAATTGATTGATATTTTTAAGAGAGAAGATATCTTTATTTGAATTTTCAATATACTTTAAAATTTCTTTATTTTCTAGTTTGCTCTGTTCTATAAGATTGGAAGAAATATCAATATAATCTTTTGCAATTTCGTTTTTATGTAAAATTTGATCTGCTAAAACAAAAAAGTTTTGTAATTCTTTTTTCTGATTCAATGTTAGGATATTTTCTATTTGCTTATAATGAGATTTTCTTAAGTTTTCAAGGTTTGAAATATCGTTTTTTTGTACAGAAAAAAAATTTTTTAAAAAATTCAAATCAAGTTTTAGATAAAAAAGTGCTTCATTAAGATAGATGACATAGCTTAGTGTTTTTAATTCTTCTTTGTTCAGATTAAAATAAATCGCCTTAAGTTCTTCTAAGTTTTGTAAATATTCTTTTCGAGTAAGATTGTTGTAATAGTATGTCTGATTGTTTATATTACATTTAAAATTAACTTGATTTAAATTTGTATTTTGTATAAATTTTAAATCCTCATCGTTCAACTCATCAGTACACAAAGCATAAGCGGTGTTGTAAATAAAAAATGTAAAAAAACATAATTTTAATACCCTTTTTAAAATTTTATCTCTCATTTTCTAGCCTTTTTAATTTACAAAGAAGAAGTAAAACAATATTTATTAGTTTTCTACTAAAAAGAATGATTATTGATAAATAACATATCATTTCAAATAATCCATATTTTGAAAAATATCTACCTAAATATATGAAATTTAAAAATACAATTGGTGGAAAGAGTAATAAGTTTTCACAAAAAATACTATACACCCAATCTATAATTTTACTAGAAACTCCATATTTACTTTTGCAATTTTTGCATTTTATTTCTAATTTGCCTGAGAATATATTCCAAATATTTTGTAATTTATTGATTTTTGTTTTACAAACTTCACATTCTTTATATATAGACATTTATCGTATTCTCTATATCACTTTCTACAATTTCTTGCCCTTCTCTTAAGGCTTCTTTTATACTTTCTTTAATGTTAATAGTGGTATTGTTTTCATTATGAACACTAGTATTATTTTCATTTGCATTCATCTAAGGCCTTTTGGATTTTGTTTATCCAATTATAACTTGCATTAGAAAAATCTTTAAAAGCATTTTTCCAATCATCATTAGCTATACTAGGAATCTCAGAAGTCGAATTTAAATCTAAATTATTAAATACTTTATAACTTATTTTCATTTTTTTAAGTGCTAATTTTTTATCTTCTAGGGGATAAAATTTTTTAAGATTTTTTGGCACATCGTAGATAAAATAATATATTGTAATTTTATATATATTTGCCAAAC
>NZ_JAKMSW010000029.1:0-2063 GCF_025772845.1 Campylobacter sp. CNRCH_2014_2849
CGCTTTTACTCCTCCTTTGTGGCTTTATGCAGATGGGATAAAGTTAGGGTATGAGATAGAAGATAAACATATTCAAAATGAATCTTCAAAAAGTTTAATTTTAAAAAATAAACGTGAAATAGGAGATCCTACAGCTTATGCTACCATTATAGAAGCGAGGTTTTCTGCTGATCTTGTCTTTAAAAAACCTAGAAAAGACAATGAAGCTTTAGATGAGGATCAAGTTATTGGAAATAAAGCGCAAAGCTTTATTTATAGAAACAAAGAAGACAAAGAAGCAAAAGATCAAAAAAACCTACTGGCTTTAAATTTTGCTAAACACAATGAAAATCCTAGAAATTTAAGACATCATCTTAGCCCACGCACTAAAAACTTTGTATCTCGTTATGAAGTTATAGAACATGTAAAAAATACTAACATCAGTGGTTATTCTCATACTGTTTTTAAAGATACAAGTAAAAATGATAATACTTATATCTTGGCTTTTCGTGGCACTGAAACAGGTGGAACACAGCTATTAAAAGATGCATTTTTTACAGATGGTTTTATTGCTTTGAGGCTTGGAATTCCACAAGTGGTGTCTTTGATGAATTATAGCGATGAAGTTTTAAAAATCATTAGAGAAAAGCATGGGAGTGATAATTTTAAAATAGATGTTGTGGGGCATTCTTTAGGAGGACATTTGGCTCAATGTTTTTGTATCTTTGGGCAAAAAAAATATATTCAAAAACTTTATACTTATAATGGAGCTGGTATAGAAGGTGTTGTAGTAAGTCTTGTAAATATTTTTATTAGAGTTATTAGAGTTGTTTTTAAATTACTCATTAAAGATATTAAAAAACTTTTTGGTTTTGGTATGACTAGAAAAACTTTAGATAATTGCTCTAAAGTTTTAAATGTGGAAAATGGAACCGATGGTTTGATCGAAGAATGTAAAAATTCACAAGGACAAATAGATCAAAAAAGACTTGATGAATGTGCTTTAAATATAAAACAAGCAAGTAAAGGCAAAACAAGTATAGAAATACATCATATAGAAACTATAGCTAAACCTATCCCTAATAAAGAAGATTTTTCACGAGAATATAGACAAGCACTAGAGTCATCAAGATCTGTGATAGCTGATTTGGGTTATAAATATGGCTTAGATATTAAAGATAAGTTTGATTATAAAAATACAGACAAGTTGCATTTAATTCATATAGGAGAGCTTGAGAAAAATTATTTGCTAACTAGCCATTTTATGTATAATATAGTTTGGGCAAGTTATTTTTATGAGCATTTGATAAAAAATAATGAAAATATCAAAGAATTTAAAAAGGATATTGCTTGTGCTATGGATTATCTAAATTCTTATGCACAAAATTTAATCGACTTAAGTGAGAAAAATAAGCTTTTATCAGGAGATCAAATAGATATCCAAGATGAAAATCAAAATTATATTAGCGTAGTATTGGATAAAATTTTTAATAACTTGTGTAAAAATAATGAATATAACAAGAAAGAATTTAATCTTATTTATAAAGATATACAAGAGTTGTTTTATGTAGGTGAATATAAAAATGTAAATAAATTTGTTATTCCTGATTCTTTTTTGGTTTTGGAAGCTATGCAATTTTATATAAAAATACTAGATAAACCTATATTAGAAAAATTATCTAATAAGGACTTCAAGCAAGATTTAGATTATGCTGAAGCAGTTTATAAGTGGTTGCCTTTTATTGCTAAAGATAAAAATAATCAAAAAATACTTACAGAAGATAATATAGGGAAAATCTTAAATTATAACTCTGAGTGCTTTAAATGTCTTAGCTTGGAAAATGATTTGGATTTTTTTCAAGCTAGAAAAAAGCAAATGATTAATTTGATTTATGAAAATAATTGCACAAGTTATTATCTTAATAAAAACCAACCCATTAAAATAAAAGTAAAATTTAATTCTTCAAGTTCGACTATATTTGTTAATTTACCAAAAGAAGAAGTTTTTATTTTTGCTAATTGTAGGGATTTGATTGATTGTGATGAGATTTATAAAAGAGTAGCTACTAAAGTAGGTGTTGCAG